>JABDRH010000152.1 GCA_013041835.1 Desulfatitalea sp.
GTTCGATCTGAGGGCTCAAAACCGCAGGAATAGCGAGCTATTTTGAGGATTTTGAGACCGAAGATCGGGCCAAGGTAGCCCGAAGCCGTGATGGATAAAGGGCAACTTATTAAATTGTGATTCCTAAGGCTGAACGACCCAATGGAGGAGGACATGGCTATGAAGCAGTATTTTTTGAAAACAGGTCAGTTGCGGGCCACGGTGCTTTGGATGGCGATTGTTTTTGCGGGCCTTTGTTCATCGGCATTCGGAACACAGGTCTTTCAGTCGATACCAACCGCCGGCTGGCACCGGGGAGACGTTTCGTTCGCCCAGGAAAATTCCTACCGCGCCATTGAAGCGGCTTTGAATTCCGAGTCCCCGCATATTGAAGTCGACATCATCGACTTTATCGACGGCGCCGGGAAAAGAGTGGGGCTTCTGGCCCACGATTGCGATAAACAGCGGCTTACCGGTACCGGGGGCGCTTTCATCGATGATCATGAATTGAACCAAGCAGGGATGATTCGCGCGGACGCGGAACTGCCTGCGGAGCCCTTTATGACGGTCTTGGACCTTTTCCGGCTGATCGCGGAGAGAAAAAATAGCGGCGTGCTGCCAATGGTTTCCCTGGGCATGAAAGAAACGTCAAGTTTGTCGGGGTGTTCAATTATAAAAGCGGCCTTACTCGGACCGGGAATGGGAAATCCTCAAAACGGCGGATTGGCTGGAAATCAAACCTGTTCAGATGCGTCAGTTTCTGTCGGAAAAGCCATAGCGTGAATGTGCGGCGTATTCAAAGCAATCCACCCATTAATGTATCACCAACGCAAAGGAGAAAGATCATGATAAAAGCTATTTCTGATGCTGTTATGTGTTCTCACCATAAGCGCATGTGCCACCAATAGACGATCCGGCGACCCGGACCCTGGCCACGGACTCACATCGGCGATGGCGGGCTTCGCCCACCTGGTCCTGTCACCGGTGCAGATTGCGGCCGGGGTCCTGGAAGGAATCTCCGCCCTGCCCTACTACATGTCCACGAGCATCCATGATATCAACAAGGGGCTGATCGATGCCCAGGCAAGCATAACCCTCGATGACACCTATGATTCTGCCTATGGACACCGTCAATCCGAGGTAAATGAAGAGGGTGAAACCGGTGAGGTTTTCAGGCGAATGAAACATGCCTCGCAGACGTTCCAGGTTGTTTTAAAAAAATATGGTGTTTCAGACTATGATCGGTATATCTTAACGAGCATCGACACCGCAAACGATGCCGGGTACACGCTGTTTGCGGTGGCGTACCGCCCTGTTGATTCAATCCGCGTTGTTGATAAATACGATGCATCCAAAATCCGCGAGTTCAAAAAGGGGGACCGTTTGTTCTACGAACCTTTCCAGAAAGATGCCGCCGGAAGGCCGCTGGATAGGATTGTCGACTGGGCCGGTATGCCGCGGGAAACCATAAAGACTCAAAAAGGTCAGAGCATGCTGCTGACCCTTGCGGCAAATGCCGTGATCGAAAACAGGTCCGGTGACGAATACTGGGAGGCCGAAAAACAATGGATCGCCAGAGAATTTCGAAACATTGTTGAAACAAAAATGGCGCAAGTGGGCAAAAAGCTGAAAATCTGACGAGACGCCATGCGGCCCCGTTGGGTGGTTGCCTGTCGCCACTTTCCAACGGGGCCCAATGGGGATTGCGGCAACATTCAATTAGGAAAACAACCAGTTTTCGGCCGCTGGCCTGGAACTCGCGCATAAATAACTATTGACACACGACAAATGAAAATGAATATGATGTCATTTTATTGCATGGCAACAATCAGATTTAACAATATAGTCAGCTTAAAAACGTCCAATCCAAGTCCGCATATGTGCTGGACGGGTATATATAACACAGTAATTACAAATGTTTATTTGCGACTACCCCTATTGTCCGCCTGCATCTGAACCGGACCGAAATGTTATGAATTTTGCTCATTATAATGCCTTTTTTGAAAATAACCTTGATGCGGGGAATACGGATTGGATTTGGTTTCCTTCGCGCCTTTGTGCACGCGTAGCTTGGTTTCTTAAATATGAAGGCGATTTTACACTTAAACGCAGGAGGAGTGAACAATGCAAACCCGTATCACCAAACTTTTCAACATCCAGCATCCGATCATGCAAGGCGGTATGCATTTCGTGGGGCTGGCTGACCTGGCCGCGGCCGTATCCAACGCCGGCGGCCTTGGGATCATCACGGCGTTGTCGTTGAAGACGGCTGAAGATCTTGCCGTTGAAATTAGACGTTGCCGGGAAATGACGGAAAAACCCTTCGGGGTCAACGTGACTTTTTTGCCGACCGTCTCCGCACCTAATTATCCGGACTATATACAGGCTATCATCGACGGCGGCGTGAAAATTGTCGAGACCGCCGGCCGTAATCCCAAGGATTACCTGCCGGCTTTAAAGAACGCCGGTGTGAAAGTTATCCACAAGTGTACCTCCGTCCGTCATGCGCTCAAAGCGGAACAGATCGGCTGCGATGCCGTATCCGTGGATGGTTTCGAGTGTGGTGGCCATCCGGGCGAGGACGATATCCCCAATATGATCCTGCTGCCGCGGGCGGCGGATGAGCTGAAGATCCCCTTTTTAGCTTCCGGTGGACAGGCCGATGCCCGTAGCCTGGTCGCCTCCCTGGCCCTGGGGGCGGAGGGCATCAACATGGGGACACGCTTCATCGCCACCCAGGAAGCACCAGTCCATCTAAAAGTGAAACAGGCCATCCTGGCGGCCAGTGAATTGGATACGCGGTTGGTGATGCGGTCCTTGAAAAATACAGAAAGGGTCTTGATCAATCCGGCTGTCGAGCGATTAATGGAAAAAGAGGCGATGCTCGGCAAAGACATCCAGTTCGAAGATATCAAGGAA
>JABDRH010000157.1 GCA_013041835.1 Desulfatitalea sp.
GCTCATGGGATCACAAACTTTGACTATGGATAAACCCGATGAATGGACGGATGGTAAGTTTGGTGCAAGGTTGCAGGCACAGATTGGAGATGCGCTTGCAAGTATCAATTTCCTTTACGGCAGGGATTTTATGCCGCTGTTCCGGTTGACCGGAATCGAAACGGAAGTGGTCAGTGGTCAAGCGATTGCCCATCCTACTCGATACGCCTATTTCCCCGTTCGCAAGATGATCGGCGGAATGTTGGCAAAGGAGCTTGAATTCATTCCGAGGATCGGCGGAATGAACACACCGATGTTCCGTATGGAGTGGGCATACATGTGGGACTGTACGTTTCTGACCAAAGACTATTCTCAATATGTAACGCGCGACGACCAAAGAGTAGCCGCAGTCCTGGAAACGGGAATTCCAATTCGAGCGCTAAATCCATCGGCATTATTTAAGGTTACGGCACAGTACTCTGTCCGGCACATTACGGGCGTGGATCCGGGTTATGACAACTATGTGGTCACTTCAGAGGGACCGGCTCGAAAATATAACCAAAATACGATGTTGGCGGTTACGACATTCTACTGGGGAGCGCGTATTCAGCCGATCATAAACTGGATTCAAGACTGGACAAATGATGCCTACATGTTGAAGAGTGTGCTCAATTATAAGTATAGTGACCGTTGGCAGCATTCCATAACTGCACTCTTTGTTGGAGGATCCAAAAAGGGGTTCAGTTTCGAACAATTTGAGCATAAGGACTACATCGCGTATAAAATCAGGTATAGTTTTTGATCAAAGCGGATGCCATGGATTGGTCTATGGAACTTGAATCAGGAAACAAATAGTATCGGTGGTAGGTCGAAGACCGCTGCAATGCCTCTCAGAGAAGGGAAAGGAGAAAAACATGTACTCTTTTAAGATCATGTTTAGCGTTTTTCTGATATGTTGTACCCTCATGGTGACGGGAACCCTATCGCAGGCCGCTGAAACAGACACGATAGATTCCAGGGAAATAGCCGCAAAAAGGGCTATGCTGGACGATCCTAGGCCGATGCCTGACTATGTCAAAGAGTTCCTGTCGCCGGAGGAGTATGCTTTTTATAGCTTTGATCCTGAAGCGGCGAAAGCGTTGATGGCTGAAGCGGTAGGGTTCAAGGCCCCTGATGTGGTGGGAAAGATCGCTCCCGAGATCACGCCGGGGAAATATACCCATAATGACAAAGGGAACAAGCCGGGACTGAAGGCGCTGATGATCCCTTTCATGTACGAAAACTTATTTAGACCTGCCGGTCCCCCGCTGGGAGCAACTTTTTCCGAGTTTACCGTCGTGCCCACCTGGCAGTACAATTTCGGCAAGCGATATCTTGAGGCGACCATAAAAAACTCAGGGCAGGTCAAAGTAGACGCGCAGGGGTTCATGGACTGGAAGGGATATAAGGGCGGCCTCCTGTTTCCCAAGCCTTCCGGTACAGACAGGCAAAAGGCCATGCAGGTGCTTTATAACTGGCTATACATGTATTGGGGCGCCGATTCAAGCACGCTCACTTTGACAAACAAAAGCTGGGATAAAAACTTTCGGGTGATGACCACAATGAAGGGGGCCAGTTTGGCCATTTATCCGGGAGGCCGCGTGCAGCAGCAGCCATTGGGATGGCTTGATGAAAGGGCGCAACAATTAGGACAATTCAAATATACCCTGCTTAACTATCTGGAACCGCGCGACATGTATGGAACCTCCGTGATGATCGAAGATCGAATGGATCCGGAGGCTGCCAATGCGTTTTACATGTATACAAGTCTTCTCAGGAGGGTAAGAAAGATGACGGGCAGCGATGTCCAGGAAGTATCCGTGGGTGGAAACGTTACATATGATGATGGCGGTGGATTTCACCGGAAATTGTCCGCTACGCAGTTCCCCTATGAATACAAGATCCTGGACGACAGGGAGTACCTGGTGCCCGAAGCGATGACACCCGGCGCCACATTTTTTATTACGAGCAAGGATCTGGAACTCAAAAACCTTAAAATGGTAAGGCGGCCGCTATATGTGTTTGAGCTGATTCAGCAAGATTCGACGTACATATATCGTCGTACGATTCTATATTTTGATAAAGAGGCTTTTAATCTTTATCTGGTTGAAAATTATGATCAAAAGGACCGCTTGTATAGAGCGCATTACCTTCTTCCTTGTTTTGATCCGAAAACGGGGATGTGGGCTCCCTCCATGTATACACCCAACTATGATCTGAGGATGAAGCAAACAGGTATCGGTTTTCAGACCCTGAGTATCCCCCAGAACTATACACGGGACCAATTTAACCTTGGCGCCTTAGGAGGATCTGTGAAATAGCAGGGACTGTGCGCCGACAGGCAAACAGTCGTCTCGTCAACCCGGCATGTGGGTTGGCGAGATGATACCCAAGCCGTCGATACTATATAAGACAATTAAAAGAGAGGGATGTTGATAGTGAAAATGAAAGTAACTGCCGGGCCCAGCGCTGCAATCCGCTTGAACAGTGCCGAGATCAGTCAGGCAGGAAGAATATTGCTTGGCAGTTTGACTATTGTGCTTGTGATGTTCATGACCGCTTATGCGGCGAAGGCTGTCATTGACGACGATCTTCTGGGAGTCAGCTTCCCGGAAGCCGAAAAGGGTTGGGTTTGCGGAAGATATGGCAGTATGTACCACAGCACCGACGGAGGCAAGACGTGGTCTGCCCAGGCCACCTACACCGATGCAACCCTGGCGAGCGTTTTTTTTGTTGATCCGAAAAACGGCTGGGCCGCGGGTGATGGGAGCACCATTATTCATACCATGGACGGCGGGAAGACCTGGACCCAACAGAAAAGTCCAGTTTCAGATTCCTATCTGATGGATGTTTTTTTTGTCTCGACGACCAAGGGTTGGATCGTTACGGAAAGATCCCGCATCCTTCATACGGATAATGGTGGAAAGACCTGGACAATTCAGTTCAGCGATCTAGATATCTTTTTGAAAGCCTTGTCGTTTTCAGACCCCCTAAACGGTTGGGCAGTTGGGGAGTATGGCTTTATTTACCACACAAGTGACGGAGGCGCGCACTGGGAAAAGCAGGCAGGCGAGTACAACGCGGATATAACGACCGGCCAAATCATCGGAGGGCACTATCTATTCGGCGTCACGGCGGTCGACTCGAAAAGAGCATGGGCAGTTGGAATTGACGGCTATGTTGTCAAGACATTAAATGGCGGCAAGACGTGGGAAGTCGTACCTACCGGCAGCGGCACGATTGCGTTTACCTCCATTTCGAACAATGGTCCCGGGAAGATGCTGGCCATTGCCCGAAAAGAGGAGGGAATCATCGTCAGCACGGATGAAGGACAAACCTGGACAAAACCCCCACTTCAGCCGTCCATTGGGTATGGATGGGTCTATCG
>JABDRH010000161.1 GCA_013041835.1 Desulfatitalea sp.
GCCGGTGTAGTACCGCTCCTTTGCGGGCTTGCTCACCTTGTCCGCGATGGCAATCACCACCTTGCCTCCGCGCATGGCGTCGAACCGGGGGAAGCGAAACGGCATCGTGATGCTTTGGGTATTGCCCGCCGGATCGATGAGCGTTGCGATCATGGCCGGGCCCAGTTCCATTCCCCTGAACTTGGCGTTGGGTTCAAAACGTTCGATGGCCAGCGAGCCCAAGCCCTCCGGGATCTGAAGCGGTTGCCCGATGCTTGCCTCGCGGGTGTAGACCATGCCGGAGGCCTTGCTACGCAATGACACCGAAAGCGTATCGGGCGCGTCCGTCATGGGCGGCGCCTGCGTTGCCATGCCCGGTTCGAGTAGGCCGTAAGTGGATTGGTAGATGCCGATGCCTTTAAATCTGAGGGGATCATTGACGCGAATATCCTTGCGCAATACCTCCTGTCCCTGTTCGAGAATCGTCAGGCTGGACCGAAACGTTTTCGGGCGCCGGCCCCCCTTGTAGAATTGGACTTCGAACTCGTCGCAACGGATATGAAACGGCAACACTTTGTTATGATTTGCCTTTTCAAGCGAGATGGTGTTGGCCTGGTCGCCTTCGACGAGGGTGACAAAGCCTTGAAAACCGAACTGTGCGCCAATCAAGGCGCCCAAAAGCAACACGACGATACTCAGATGAACCGCATAGACACCCAAACGGGTCCAGAGTCCCCTTTCAGCGGTGATGGCAAATCCGCTATCCAACGGCACCACCCTGCAAAACCGGAACTGACGACCGACAATCTCCTTATAGCGTTTTTCTACTCCTGCCGGCGTATCGCCCATGTTCAAGGTGCAACGGTTTTTGCGTTTGCGAAAGCTGTCCAGGTCAAACTTCGGATGTTTCGTGAAGATAATCTTGCCACTCACCTTTAGACGCTCGATGCTGCAAACAATGATATTCACAACGAGAAGCATCAGTAATCCGGTGAACCACCATGAGGCATACATGTCCACGATATCCAGGAGCAGCATAACGCGGTACCCAAAGCCTCCGAACAAGCGAATATACTCCTGGGGTTCGGCGTTCTGGGGGATCACGGTGCCGATGACGGACAGGCCGGCGATGCATGGTAGAAGCACAACGGTCAGTTTCACGGAAGCCAGAAAACGCCAGGTACTTCGAAGGTAATCAGCGGAGACATCAGTTTTAGCAGTCATCAGGTTTTGCCTTTCCAGGTGCGGCCTTGTCGTTGCTTCGGTGTGGTAGGCCATCGCACAGGAGGTCATCTGATATCAGATCAAACTGGCGATGACAACCTTTTCCCAAAGTTGCAATATTGGGGTTATCCTTCCGGCGTGATGACGATTAAAGCGGATTTGTCATTGTTCAGGAAAGTTTTGGCCAACGCTTTCATTTCTTCAGCAGTGACAGCCGAATAGTCGGCGGCAAGGGTTCTTGCCCAATCAAGTTGCTGGGGATGACGTGACGCCCCCACCAGAACGCTATTGAGCCAGTAGCTGTTGGTTTGACGCAGGTCCTTGATATTTGTCAAAATGGGGTCCAGGATGCGCTGCATTTCGTCCGGATCGATCCCATGGGTCGCTAAATTCCGCGTGATTTGATGCACCTCGGAAATGATCGTATCGACCTGGGCGGGATCAATGATAAAAACGGCCTGCATGTACCCAAACCCTTCATAGGCCCGATGCGCACGATGATACGCATAAGGGGAGTAGACCGCACCCAATTTTTCGCGGATATCGACCCGCAACCGTTCCGAAAATATATTCGACAAAACGCCCAATCGACGGGTTTTTCGGATATCCCAGAAATCGTCGGTGGGGTAAGCAACGGCAACGAGCGCTTTTTCAATATCTGTCGCCACGGATAGCCGCAGGGTTTCAGAGACCGGGAAGGCGGGCCCGGTGGTCAATTCGACCGTTCCAGGCGTTTTTCTTTTCGGTAAGGTGCCGAAAAAGCGGGCCGCCAACTCGACCATCGCATCCGGCTCGAAATCGCCCACGACGACCAGGTCCATCGCCTCGCCGGCCAACTGGGTGCCGAACCACTGCTCGATATCCGCAGGGGTCAGCCGGGCCATCTGCGGCCGGGACGGCCATCCAAAACGGCTGTCATTGCCGGCGAGAAAGCGGTCGCCGAAAATCCGCATCTGTCCCTCGACACTGTGTTGCATGGTGTTGTAGTGGTTTTCAAGGCGTTTAACGGTCAACCGCAGTGCATCCGAGCGTACTGCGGGATCCTTGATAAAGGTGCGCAACAGAGCGAATAAAGTCTGTAAATCCGTGCTGGCCGCTTCACCGTTAACCTGAAAATGGGTTTCTTGAACTGTCAGCGCGATCCGCGCCAACTTGTCCGACAAGGCGGTCTCCAGTTCGATCCGGTCCATCCGCCCAAAACCGGACAGGTTGACCACGCCTTCGGTAATCATGGCCAAACCGGGCTTGTCCCGCGGCTCGGATGATTTTCCGCCGCCGAAGGACAGGGCTGCCGACACTTCGTTTTTCTTAAAAGTGGTCTTTTTAAAGAGCAGTTGAAATCCGTTTTCGAAAACCACGCGACCGATGCCCAAATCCTCCCAATAGCGCCGTTGGGCGACAGCGCCCCCCTCGTTCGGTACCGGCAGATAGGGGAAAACGGCGTTCTGCTTCTCTTCAGGTGGCCTTACAGGCTTTTGCGTGCTGGCATCATATACGCTCAGGATACGATCGACCGGCGCCTGCCCTGCGGTGCGCAGATCTGCATTTCCGGTAACCATCACCATTCGGTGAGGCGCCGACCAAGCCGATCGGAACGCTTTGTATACCTGCACGGCGGTGACGGTGTCGAGCATGGGGCCCAACAAGGCCATGCGCTGGCCAGGCGATTGGAACACCTGCCAATCATTTAAACTGGCCACGATATTCCGGGCGATGTCTTGACTCTCCCTGCTGTTTTCCTCGTTGACCGCCTGCCGCAGATCAGCACGATAGCTGCGCTTGGCGACATCCACTTCCTGATCGGTAAATCCGTAAATCAATGCTTTTCGCAGGTTTTGCTCAATCGCTGACAGGGCTTCAGCCCAATGCTCGGGCTTGCAGTCGGCGCTGATCTCCGCGTAGCGAACCTGCTGTAGATAATCTCCGGACCTGATTTGCGCGGAAGTCAGGACCGTGTCCGGGGTTTGCAGTAAAGTATCCAGCCTTTTTTGCACGATACGCGCGGCAAGCTGTTCCAACAGTCTTTCCCGCTCTTGGCCGATATTGCTTGTTTGCTTTTCAGATTGAACCACCGTCTCGATGCCAACGGATGTGTCGCCCATTTCGTTTTCATAATGATAAAAACCTTTGACGCCTTGATGTGAAAACCGGCCGAACGGCGGCAAACCGCGTTTTTCGCCGAGGTGCTTCAAATCGCCGAATTGCGCCTGAATCAAGTTTAAAGCGACATCCTTGTCAAACTGACCAACCATGATGATAAAAAGTCGCTGCGGCCCGTACCAAGCGTGGTAGAAACGACGCAAATTCTCTTCGGTAAAGGCATTTACCGCCTCCCGGTTGCCGATGGGAAAACGCTGGGGCGCTATCGTCTCCGGCAATTCAAAAGACAGGGCGGCTTTAAAGGTCCGATAAGCAGCGGAATCCCGCGACCGCATTTCCGCCAGGACGACGCCCTTTTCTTTTTCCACCTCAACGGACGACAGAAGTGCTCCCTGCGCAAAGTCTCGCAAGACCAGCAGCCCTTCAGCAAGGCTTTTCGTGTCTCCGGCCGGCAGGAGAATATCGTAAACGGTTTGTCCGAATCCAGTGTATGCGTTGGCATCCGGTCCGAATTGCATGCCGATGCGTTGAAAGAATTTGATCAGATCTCCCGGCGGAAAATGGGTGGACCCGTTGAACAGCATATGCTCCAGAAAATGAGCCATTCCTTCTTCACCCGCCTGTTCGGCCAGTGACCCGGCTTGAACAAAAAGGTGCATGCTGACTCGGTCCTTGGGCGTGTCGTTCTCCTTCAGGATGTATCTGATGCCATTGGGCAATTGACCGAAAAGGGTTTGCCGGTCAGGTGACAAGTCGCTCTTTTCGTGGGGCCACCGCTGCCTGAGCTGGAGCGCTCGCGACCCATCCAAGGCCTGCGGAATCTGCGTTGCGCATCCAAAAAGCACCAGCAGCAGCAGCGAAATCAGGAAACTTGTTCGCGCCAATCCCTTTTTTTGATCATGTGCTGAACTCATTTTCATTCTCCTGCATAGCTGCATTCCAAAACCTCATTCATATTCCTGTATGACACCATTAAAGTGTATACCGTTACTTGGCCACAATGGCAAAGCCCTATTGGCACGTATGACCCAGAGCATACGACATGATAAGCTCAGAAAGCTTATTCGCAAGTGGTGCAATGCAGCTATGGATCGGAAGGCGACGGAAAAACTTCGTGATGATTTAATTTTTAAAGTTATGAAAGGTCAAATGAAAATTATTCATGGGAGGGGGTGAAGGGATCAACTACCTACCACGCAGGAATTCTAAATTATATAATAATAACAAATCCGTATCCTTTGCAGTGAATCATTTATTTCGTTTGCTTGCCACTTTTTATGAGTCCATAAAGACAACAAGAGACCCAAAAAACCTTCAGCGCCCCTGCTCACTTGCAGTGGGCGCTGACAGTTTTAGCATCCGGAACCGTTAAGATAGCAACGTCTGCGAATCGCCCGACCGGATCATCGGCCTGTGCCGGCAAAGCTCCTGAACTCATACTTATGCTTTGACATAGACACCGCGGCTGATGGTCTTGATTTGACCCTTCTTGCTCAATTTGTATAATGCGTTGCTGAGCTGTCTGGACTCAAGATTCGTCTTTTTCTTCAGATTGGCAATGGTAGCGCCGCTACGGCTTTTTGCGATGACATCCAGCACGTTGTCGAGGACAGTGCCTTTTCCGGCGGCCGGAGCCTTCTTTGCGGCAGGTGCTTTCTTT
>JABDRH010000166.1 GCA_013041835.1 Desulfatitalea sp.
AAGCGATCGTCGGCCAGATGCGCACGAGCGGCATTCCGGACATCTCAGACGAAGCGAGCGCGCCGGCCGCCTCCGGTACGTCGCTTTGTGGATCGTGCCAGTCAGCGCAACAGCCCGGTTCCGCGCCGGCCGCGCCGATCAGGAACAGGACGCCCACCAAAATCACAATTGCTCTCGTTACTTGCATTGTCATAGCGAACTCCTTTATTTTTGCCTGTACGCCACCCCTGCGATTCCTTTAAAGAGCGAATCGCGATATGGGACTATCTTCTCAGGCCGGCGCGTGTTTGGAATCACCCTTTAGTGTGAATGTTGGAATGATTTTTGTCTGCCCCCCTCATAGGGTCTCGGCACAAAACGAATCCACATTTTCTTCAAGTCGCCTGAGAATCAAGGCATGAGGGCCTTGTGCACTTTTATTGCCAGGTCTTTGTTGGAAAACGGTTTTTGAATAAAGTTCACGCCGGCATCCAGGACGCCCCGATGGGCGATGACATCAGCAGTATAGCCGGACATAAACAGGATTTTCAGCTCCGGATAAAGGGTGTGCAGTTGATCTGCCAAGTCTCGGCCGTTCATCTCAGGCATGACCACATCGGTAATCAGCAGATGGATCTGACCCGCATGCTGTTTGGCCAAGTCAATGGCCAGGCCGGGGCTCCGGGCCTCCATTACCCTATAACCCAACCTTTCGAGCATCGTTTTCGCGAGCTTTAAGATGGATCCATCATCTTCGACGATTAGAACGGTCTCACCTCGTCCGCAAGGGGGTTCGGCTGCACAGGACGCTTTTTGCTCCGCGGCGTCGCCGGCATGACGCGGCAAATAAATCCTGAAAGTGGTGCCCTGCCCGGGTTCGCTGTAAACATTGATAAAGCCGTCGTTCTGCTTGACGATTCCGTAGACCATGGCCAATCCAAGGCCGGTGCCTTTTCCGACCCCCTTGGTGGTGAAAAAGGGCTCAAAAATTTTTTCCGAGGTTTCCCGGTCCATGCCGCAGCCATCATCGCTAACAGCCAGCGTGACGAAATCGCCGGGTGAAAACCCGGTGTGGTCGGCGCAGTAGGCCGCATCAAAGGTCATTGTTTCCGTTGCGATGATAATTTTACCCACATCGGTGATGGCGTCCCTGGCGTTGACGCATAAATTGGCCAGCATCTGGTCGATCTGGGTCGGGTCCATGGATACCGGCCACAGTTCGTTTCCGGGCAGCCAAACCAGGTGAATATCTTCTCCGACTAGCCGCCGCATGATCTTTAGCATTCCTTCTATGGCGGCGTTTAAATCGAGTACTTCGGGCGCAATAGTCTCCTTGCGGGCAAAGGCCAGCAATTGACGGGTGATATCTCTTGAGCGACCGGCGGCATTGTAGATCTCTTTCAAATCGCCATGCAGCGGATCTTCCGGTTTCACCTTGTTCAGCGCCAGTTCCGCATAACCGAGGATGACGCTGAGGATATTGTTGTAATCGTGAGCCACGCCGCCGGCCAGCCGGCCCACCGACTCCATCTTCTGAGCCTGGATAAATTGGGATCTCAATTTTTCTTGCTCTATTTCCTGCTGTTTGCGAATCGTGATATCCCGCACAATATGCGTGATCGACTCGATATTGCCGGCCGCATCCAGTACCGGCCAGGCGCCCAATTCATAGAAGCGGCCGTTTTCCTCATGCTCACTGGAACATGGCTTTCGAGTCTTTATACTTTCTTCACAGGGACAGCCACACATCGGGGCGTTCGTACCGTGAAACAGCTCATAGCATTTTCGTCCGATAATCTGCTCTTCGGGCAAGCCCAGCGCCAGGCATCCGGCTGCGTTGATTTTCAAAAATTCATGTTTCCCGGAAATGACGCAAACGGTGTCCGATATGGCGTTAAATGTATTGAGCCATACCCGATTGGATAGGAGAATTTGCGTATCCGCTCGCTGGCGGTCGGTGACGTCGAGCACGAACCCATACCAGACAGTGCCCCCGTCCGCCTGACGCGACGGCATGAACCGGCTTTCAATCCAGACCGCCCCCTTTTTCGGGTGGTTATAGCGGAATTCGCTATTCCAGGGAGAAAGCGAACGGGCTGATTCGATAATTTGGTCGCGTACACGCGGCAGGTCCTGCGCATGGATCCTCTTGCGTACGTCGGTCGCATCCTGCGCCAATTGTTCGGGCGCCAGGCCATAGACCTCTTCGATGGCGGGGCTTGCATAGGGAAAGAATGCCGAGCCGTCCGGTTTTCGGCTAAACATGCAGATAGCGCCGGGTGAAACGGCAACGATTTTAGCGAACTTGTTTCTTTCTTCCCGCAACTTATCGGCGGCCAACTTGCGCTCGGTGATGTCCGAAACAATGACCTGAACTGCAGGTCGACCATTATAGGTCAGCGGCGAAGCCATCACCTCCACATCGATCGGTATGCCGTCAAGTTTTATATACCTGTCCTCGACAGGATAAAGCCCCGTTTCACCGGCCATCATTCTTTGAATCCGGTCCCGGGCTTTTTCAAGACCATCCGGATGGATAATCTCGGCAATCGGCTTACCGATCAATTGGTCGTCAGATTTCGCGCCCAATATCCGCAATCCAACCGGATTGGTGAACACGATTTTGCCGTCCTGATGAACGGCGATTCCAATCGGCGCAACCTCGAGCAGGTTTCGGTAGCGCGCCTCGCTCTCTTGCAGGGCCAAAGCGGCCGCCTTGCGCTCACTAATATCGAAAATCACCGAATAGAGCGAATCGCGATCCCCTATACCAATCGGGCCGCTGTACACCTCCACGTCGTGCTCCGTTCCATCGGCCAGGCGATGACGGAACTCGAAATGGTTACGCCGATTCGTCCGCGCCAGGTTCATCTCCTCCTGGATTTGAGCCGGTGTCAAGATGTTGATATCCGAGATGTTCATGCGGGTCAGGGTCTCTTTTGACCAGCCATAATAGGCACAGGCCGCCGGATTTGCGTCCATGATCGCCCCGTCGGCAGGGTCGATGACCAGCATGACCGCGTGATTGTTCTGGAATAAGCTGCGGAACCGTGCTTCGCTTTCCAATAATTCCTTCTCAATACGTTTGCGACCGGAAGTATCCTCGATGATCGAAATGGAAGTGCCGGAATGGACAAGCTCCTGGAATGTCTTGCCAAGCAATTCTTCCCGCGCACAACCTAAGATGGCGCACAGCTTCTGGTTAACCCTAATAAAGCGGCCGCCGGGGGAAACGTGAGCGATCCCGACAGCAGCCTGCTCGAACGTGGTGCGTAAACTTGTCTCACTCCGGCGCACGGCTTCCTCCATCTGCTTACGTTCGGTGATGTCCTCCGGAAACAGGATGACGCCACCGATTTCACCAGACGCTTCATACCACGGCTGGATCTGCCAGCGTATCCTGTCCGTCTCGCCATCCGCCCGGGGAAAAAGATCCTCTTCACAGCTTTGCGTTGCTCCCGCCAGGCAGCGCTGATGAATCTCTTTCCAGCATTCTGGAATTTCAGGAAACACGTCATAATGAGAGCGCCCGATAAGATCCTGATTTTCCAACTTATAATCCGATAGGAACCGGCGGCTCGTCATGATATACCGCATGTCCCGATCGAACATGGCGATGGGCGCAGGCGCGTTCTCGACAAATTGTTTGAGCAGTGCTCTATTCCTTTGTTTCTTCCTCATCCCCAAGTTTAAACAAATGGGAAACGTTCACAACACTTTTTTGGGAAAAATTAGCCTCTCCCATTTTTGAGTGGGACATTTTCAGGTGCGCTGGAACGTTTTAGTCGGGAAGTGAGTGCGCAGACCCCAACGTATTTATGCGACTGCGATTGACCCCCGAAAGGGCCGGTGCGGATTGAGGACGTTTTTGATTCTTGCTTTGATTACTCAGCCCGCAGGGCCTCGATGGGATCTAACCGTGCGGCATGCCGTGCGGGCAGAACGCCGGCCAGCAGACCGATCACAGCGGCCAGTGATTCGGCCAGAAGAACGAAATGCCACGGGGTGTACGTGGGCAGGGCGGGAACGACTCGTCCCAGAAGCCAGGCGCCGCCCGCGCCGAACAGCAGTCCCACCAGCCCTCCCATGGCCGCCAGCGCCACGGCTTCACCGATGAACAGCATCAGCACCTGCCGCCGATCCGCCCCCAAAGCCCGCAGCAGGCCGATCTCGGCGGTGCGCTCATGCACGGCGATGGTCATTATGGTGAGTATGCCCACGCCGCCCACCAGCAATGAAATGCCACCCAGGGCGCCAACGGCCAGGGTAAGCACATCGAGGATGGAACCGAGCACTGCCAGCATCTGGTCCTGTGTCACGATACTGAAGTCCTCTGCGCCGTGCCGGGCGATCAGCAGTTGTTTGACCCGGCGGGCGATCTCCTTGGAATCACTGCCGGCGGCATAGATCAGGTCGATTTCCATCAAACCGCTGAGGTTGAACAATGAAAGGGCACGGGCGGCGGGGATGAAAACGGCATCATCCAGGTCCAATCCAAGCATCTGCCCCTTGGCGGCCATGACCCCCGCGACCCGGTAGTGTTCGCTACCGATGCGGATGCGGCGTCCCAGGGGGTTGGCCGACCCGAAAAGCTCTTTTTTCACCCGGCTGCCCAACACGGCGAACGCCCTGGCCGCCCGGGGATCGTCATCGGGCAGAAAGCGGCCCAGGGCCACTTGCATTTTCCACACTTCGCGAGCAGACGATCCGACGCCGAAGACATAGGTGCGCCGGCTGCGACGGTCAAATTCCACGGCGGCATTGCCCTGGACCATGGGCACCGCGGCGATAATCCGGGGCACTCTCTCAATGGCCGATACGTCGGTCAGACTCAACGGCCTAACGTTACTGATCACGCCACCGGGAATGCCTGAGGTGTTGGTCTTTCCCGGCATGACCGCGATCAGGTTGGTGCCGAACTGGGTGAACTCAGCCAATACATAGCGATGCACCCCCTCGCCCAGAGAAGTCAGCAGCACCACGGCCGCGATCCCCACGGAGATGCCCAGCGCCGTGAGGAAGCTGCGCAGCCGGTGGCCGGCCACGGCCTGAATCGAGAGTGTGATGGTGTCACGCAGGTTCATTTCACCCCCCCCTAACGCCGCGACAGCGCCGCCACCGGAT
>JABDRH010000167.1 GCA_013041835.1 Desulfatitalea sp.
GGCTACCTCTTCCCCACCACATTCGAAAAAGAGGTGCACAGCGACCTGACGGGTGAACGCGGCGTACTCATGGGCTGTCTGGCCGGCGTCATGGACGCCCAGTACAACCTGCTGCGCAAACACGGCCACAGCCCAAGCGAAGCCTTCAACGAGACCGTGGAAGAGTTGACCCAGAGTTTGATACGCCTGGTGGCGGAAAACGGCATGGACTGGATGTACGCCAACTGCAGTACCACGGCCCAGCGCGGAGCCCTGGATTGGGCACCCAAGTTCCGCGATGCCGTAGTGCCGGTATTTGACGAGCTGTACGAAAGGGTAGTCAACGGCTCGGAAACACGGCGGGTGCTCGAGTGCAACAGCGCACCGGACTACCGAGAAAAACTCGACGCCGAACTGGCTGAAATCGGCAACTCGGAAATGTGGCGCGCAGGCCGCGCAGTACGCGGCCTGCGCCCGGAAAACAGGGGGAAATAAAGGTCCCTGAACGAATGTTCCATCCACAAGGAGCAACTTGCTGGATGGACACGATCATTGGGATACGAACTTATGAAGCAAGTATACATATACGACACCACGCTGCGCGACGGCAGCCAAGGGGAGAACATCAGCTTCTCGTCCGAGGAGATGATCAAGATCGCCAAAAGACTCGACCAAGCCGGCATACATTACATTGAAGGCGGCTGGCCCGGTTCCAATGCCCGGGATGCCCGCTTCTTCGAGCTGGCGCGCAACGAGCATTTTAAACATGCACGCATTACCGCCTTCGGTGCGACACGCAAGCCGCACACACCTGTCGAGGCAGACCTCAACCTCAAAGCCATCATCGACAGTCAGGCGCCGACCGCAGCCATCGTGGGCAAAAGCTGGCCCCTGCATGTGGAGCAGATCATGGGCAATACCCGCGAAGAAAACCTGGCCATGATCCATGAGAGCGTCGCGCATCTCAAGGCTCACGGACGCGAGGTCATCTACGATGCCGAGCACTTTTTCGACGGCTATCAAGACGATGCCGCCTATGCACTGGAAACGCTCGACGCCGCAGCCCGGAGGGGCGCTGATTTTCTGACGCTGTGCGACACCAACGGCGGCACAATGCCCTTTGACATCGAAGCCATTGTCGCCCAGGTCCGTCAGTACTTGACGGACAAAGGATTTACATCCCGACTGGGCATTCATACGCATAACGATTGCGGCCTTGCCGTCGCCAACAGCATTGCCGGCATTCGTTCCGGTGCAATCATGGTTCAGGGCACGATAAACGGTTACGGCGAACGCTGCGGCAATGCCGACCTGATCACCATAATTCCCCTGCTCACTCTTAAAATGGGCATCCCCAGTATTCCCAATGACAAACTGGTCACCCTAAAACACCTGTCGCGCTTTATCAGCGAGACCGCCAACATCGTACCACTGAACTCGCGGCCCTTTGTGGGCCGCAGCGCCTTTGCCCACAAAGGCGGGCTGCATGTCAACGCCATCATGAAACAGCCGCGTGCGTATGAGCACATGGACCCGGCACTTGTGGGCAACAAACGCCGGGTATTGGTCTCTGACCTGGGCGGCCGCAGTAATGTGATGTACAAGGCCAAAGAGTTGGGGGTGGAGTTGGGCGACGACTATGATAGCAGCGAGAAGATCGCCGCCGAGATCAAAGCCATGGAGAATAAAGGCTATCAATTCGATGTGGCTGACGGTTCCATGAAGATTTTACTGCAAAAGTTTACCGAGCAGTTTACGCCTTTGTTCGAACTGGAAACATTTCGCGTGACCATCGAAAAAGACAAAAATCAGCCATGCCGGGCTCACGCCACCATCAAAATCAAGGTAGACGACGCCGATGAGATCACGGCGGCCGAAGGCAGCGGCCCGGTGAGCGCGCTGGACAACGCTTTGCGAAAGGCTCTGGACAAATTCTACCCCGACCTGGCCAGCATGCACCTCGTAGACTTCAAAGTGCGTGTCATTGACGGTTGTGGGGGTACCGGCGCCAAGGTACGCGTCTTCATCGAATCCCGCGACAACGAAGATATCTGGAGCACTATCGGCGTATCCGAGGATATCATCGAAGCGAGTTGGCAGGCCCTGGCCGACAGTTTTCAATTCAAGTTGGCCAAACCATCATAAGCCCAATATTGAATCAACGAAAGCAAACGAGGTGACTTTTATGAGTAGTAATAACGTATTCATCTTCGACACCACCCTACGGGATGGAGAACAGTCGCCCGGTGCCAGCATGAACACGGCGGAAAAACTGCGTCTGGCCATTCAACTGGAGAGGCTGGGCGTGGATGCCCTCGAAGCCGGCTTCCCGGCCGCTTCCGAGGGTGACTTCGAGGCCGTCTCCGAAATTGCGGCCAAACTGCGCCATACCGAAGTGGTCGGCCTGGCCCGAGCCAACAAGCAAGACATCGACGCCGCCTGGGGCGCGATCAAAAGCGCCGCCAAACCGCGCATCCACACCTTCATCGCCACGTCGGACATCCACCTGGAATACAAACTGAAGATGACCCGCGAACAGGTGCTCAACGACATCCAGACGGCCGTAAGCTATGCCAAATCCATGACCGACAACGTGGAATTTTCGGCCGAGGATGGCTCGCGCAGCGACCGGGACTTTCTCTGCCGCGCCTTTGAAATCGCCATCGCCGCCGGCGCCACCACCGTCAACCTGCCCGATACGGTGGGATATGCCGTACCCAGTGAATTTGCCGATCTGGTCAGGTACGTCATGGACCACACCCCCAACATCCACCAAGCGGTAGTGAGTATTCACTGTCACAACGACCTGGGGCTGGCCACGGCCAACACCCTGGCCGCCCTGGCCGCAGGCGCCCGCCAAGCCGAAGTGACCCTCAACGGCATCGGCGAACGGGCCGGCAACACCTCGTTGGAGGAGGTGGTCATGGCGCTGCACACGCGCAACAATTACCTGCCGTTTACTACTCAGATCAAGACCGAACAGATTCATCCCTGCAGCCGGCTGGTGAGCATGATCACCGGCATCTTGGTGCAACCCAACAAAGCCATCGTAGGGGCCAACGCTTTTGCCCACGAAGCCGGCATACACCAGGACGGCATACTGAAAAATCCCATGACGTACGAGATCATGCGGCCGGAAACCATCGGCCTGAGCACCACCAAGCTGGTGCTGGGGAAACACTCGGGTCGACACGCCCTGCGCGAACACCTGAAGGATATGGGGTATGAACTCTCCGACGATGAACTGAAGATCATCTTCACCAAATTCAAGGCCCTGGCCGACCGCAAAAAGCATGTGATGGACGAAGACCTGGAGGCCCTGGTGACTGAAGGCGTGTTGCGCACCGCCGAAATATTCAAACTCGAATACCTGCAGGTCACCGCCGGAACCACCGTCATCCCCATGGCTACAGTGCAATTGACCATCAATGGGCGTTCGGTCAAGGGCGCCGGTTTCGGAAACGGCCCTATCGACGCCGCCTACAACGCCATCGCCACGCTTACCGGCACCGAATCGGAACTGCTGCGCTTTACCGTCAGCGCCCTGACCGGG
>JABDRH010000185.1 GCA_013041835.1 Desulfatitalea sp.
CACGTATAGTTTAAAAACATATGGCCTGGCGACACTCGCAGTAAAACTGACCACCGGCGCATCGGCAAGTGCGACGGCCCCCCAGTTGGCCGCCAGGATGGCAAGATCGGCTCCGTCCACATCCGCATCCCCATCATAATTTGCCTTAAAACATTCATCCTGGCAACCGTGGACACCGAACACTTGCCCCATGTTGGAAAGATCCTGGGTCCCCAATGGATTTTGATGCACCCAGGAATAGATGAGGGCGCCAGGTCCGCTGCTGTTGCTTCCGTCCAGGGTAACCAGGCCTCCCAGTGGAACCTGTTGAGTTCTTCCCGGATTCGCGACAACGACATTCGGATCGGCAAGATTCATTACAGCCTTGACCCTGACATGAGAAAGCCGGCTGCGGTTTAGCGGGCTGCCTTCGAAATCATCCAGCACGGAAAAGCTGAAGTAGTAGTTCCCCGCCACCATCGGGATGAAGGTTACAACGGCCGCCTTCCCGTCATTGCTTAGTGTAACCCACTCAGGGCCATATCGGCAGACCCACCGATAGTTAAGCAAAGCGGTATCCGGGGAATGAGGATCAAAGCTGGTTGACCCGTCAAGGGTCACCAAGCTTCCCACTTCAACAACCTGATCTTTGCCCACTATGGATGCGACAGGCACGGTCTGTTCCGTGCAGCCGGCGCTTGGGTAAAGAATGGGGAGAGAGAAAGGAAGTGATAAATTGCTTTCATTATTGTCGATCCATGCGGCGGTCAAGTATAAGGTGTATTCAGTATCGTCGCGTGTAAACATATGAATTAAAATGTTCGTATAATCTTCCAGGTACCCGGTTCTTCTGGCTGGGACAGTGGCTTGATAGAGAAGGGGTCCGCCGTTTATTCGCATGTAGATATTGTTATGGTGAATTGGCTGTGCGCTATTTATTGCAGATAGCATTAATCCCCTATAAGGGTATCCGTTGTCCAATCGCAGCGGAACGGGACCGCTTTCGGCCCCCGGCACCGCACTTTGATCCGGCCCAATTTGAGGAACTAACGGAACATTTCCACCTGAGAATACTACCGTAGCACCAACGAGTGTGATCAGTATCATCCCCAGCCCGAACCGAGCTGAAGAAAAAAACATTTTTCCCATCACGTTCGCATCCTTTTCGCTTCGATGAATTAGGAAATACGAAAAGCGTTTCTATCCCTAGCGATTCCAGGTGCAACGTATTCAAGTCGGAGCTGTTTGAGGTCGGAGTGTTGTAAAAAAGAAGAGATGATAGCTTACTTCTTATGGCGGGATAATGTCAGAGATATGATTGCATGTCAATAAAAAAAGACTAAGATTTAAAATGGAAATCATCGCCCCCCCCATTTCCAGGTTGATATTCTGTCCCGTCATCTGGAATAGTGGGTTCGGGATTTTTCCCTTTTTGGGCTTTCATGGTTATTTTTTATCATGTCATAATTGGACCCATCAAAAGGACGGCTCATTGATGTTAATTTATGACCATACGTTCGCCTGGGAAGGATTCGGCGGGCTTTACCAACTGGCGGCCGGTGAGTGCCGGCTGAGAATCATCGATCTGACCCGGCAGCCGGCCGGCAACGTCATGCACCTGAGGCCCATGGTGGTGGTGGTGTCGGATCTGCCCGACCCCAATCCCCGGTTTCGCAACATGTCCGTGCGCAGTTGCGCCAGCCATATTGCCACGCTGGTGGCGGCGCAGTTCAATATCCCCCCCCACCGCATGACCTATGTGGAGTACTATGCACCCTCCACATACGGCATCAACAATGAGCATGCGATTCCGGCCAAACTCGATGTCGTGGAGTTTACCTGGTTTGACGACAAGGCACTGCATCCCAAATGGCAACCACTGGCTTCTCCGCTAAGGAAGGTCATCGAGGAGTGGGTAGCCGCATTGGAGAATAAAGGTGCAGGCAAATAGCGAGTGCATCCCGAACCGTTGGAATAAGCCTATGCCGCCAAGTCGGACCAGTCGACATACGAAAGATGATCCTGAAAGTCGGCTACCGCGGTCTTGAGGTTCGTTATCGCCTCCTGGATTTCGGCCGTGTTACCGCTTTTGCCGATACATTCCAGACGATACGCCGCGGCGGCAATGCCCACCACGCCGAGACTGGCCGTAGCGCCTTTAAATTGATGGGCATCCTTGCTCAGTTGGGCCATATCCCCTTTCTCGACATCGGCTGCAATGGCGCTGATGAGGCTGGGTATCATCTGCAGCAATTCATCGAACATCATCTTTAGAAAGGCGACATCGCCGAGCGCCCGCGTCAGGGCATCTTCCATGTCGATCACACGTTTATCCAACATCGTATATTTCCTCCATGCGCTTTACGTGCTTGGGCGATGAGTTTCTACCTAAGGCAAGTATCGGCCGTTCCGCGCAGAAGTTAACCCCATATACCATGAAAAATAATCGTCCATCATCGATTTTTCTTGCGCTCTCAAGGCTGAAACGGCATGATCGGGCGTTAAAGACGGCTTCAGCTTTCACCGATGCCTGTGGGAGGATTTGAAATAATCCAAGATGCGTTTCCGGCCCTGTATCGACCTGCACCAAGGTAAAGTCAAACAGATCGTAGGCGGTTCCCTATCGGATCATGATGCCGATGCGGTGCGGACCAATTTCGAGAGCACCCGATCGGCCGAATGGTACGCCCGGCGCTATCGCCGGGACGGATTGACGGGAGGGCACATCATCCAACTCGGGTCGGGAAATCAGGACGCCGCCCGCGCCGCCTTGGCCGCCTGGCCCGGCGGCATGCAATTGGGCGGCGGCGTGACCGCGGACAATGCCGTCCAATGGCTTGATGCCGGAGCAGCGGCGGTCATTGTCACCTCTTGGGTTTTTTACAACGGTCGGGTGGACATGCAACGGCTCAAGCACCTCACCGACCGCATCGGCCCTCGGCAACTGGTATTGGACCTGAGCTGCCGTCGCAAGGAAAACGAGTACTACGTCGTGACCGATCGTTGGCAGACCTTCACCCGCGAGAAGGTGACCCACGAGCTGCTGGACCGCCTCGCACCCTATTGCTGCGAATATTTGATTCATGCCGTGGATGTGGAGGGCCGCTGTCAGGGCATTGAAACAGCCTTGGTTGAGCTGCTGGGCCACTGGGACGGCTTGCCGGTCACCTACGCCGGCGGCATCCACAACCAGGCGGCCATCGACACCATAGGCCGCTTGGGCTGCGGCCGCATCGATTTCACCGTGGGCAGCGCCCTGGACATCTTTGGCGGTTGCCGGTTGCGCTACAGCGAACTGGCACTTCAGTATTCCGGCCGCGATGTGGGCGATTGAGTCCCATGCACAACCTTTATCAACCCCGCCGTAGCGGGAGCAGGAGGTTTCACATGTTCAAGACCAATAACCGTTCAACGGCAGCCGTGATCTGTCTCGTGTTCCTTATGTCTGCATGTTCCACGGTCAATCCTTACACCGGAGAAAAACAAACCAGCAAGCTGGCCATCGGCGCCGGTGTGGGTGCGGCCGGCGGCGCGTTGATCGGGCTGATCACCGCCGACAGCAAGGACCGTCAACGCAACGCCCTTATCGGCGCGGGCATCGGCGCCCTGGCCGGCGGCAGCATCGGTTACTACATGGATGTGCAGGAGGCCAAATTGCGCCAACGGCTGAGTGATTCGGGCGTGAACGTCACCCGTTCCGGCAATCAGATCATACTCAACATGCCCGGCAACGTCACCTTTTCCACGGGTTCGCCCGACATCGACGCCGGTTTCTATAATGTGCTCAACTCGGTGGCCATTGTCTTGAATGAATACAAGAAGACCACTGTGGATGTGATCGGCCACACCGACAACGTAGGCGATGCGTCCTACAACCAAACGCTTTCCGAGCATCGCGCACGCAGCGTGGCCGAGTACCTGGCCGGCCAGAAGGTGTTGGATGAACGCCTGTTGATCGCCGGCCGCGGCGAAAGCCAGCCCATTGCCGCCAACACCACCCCCGAGGGCCGCGCCCGGAATCGGCGTGTCACCATCCAGATCACCCCTTTGGCCGAGTAGGAGCGACGAAGATCCCAACGCAAAAGTAAAGATGGGATGACATCAGAACCGAATAACAGGCCGGTGCAGCACATCGGCAAAACAGATCTTAAAGCCGGCGACATCATCTCTACCAACTCTCAATGGCTCACCCACGAGCAGTTGAGCCACGCCATTTTGTATACCGGCACACGCCTGGGTCACATGTATGTGGCGGACGCCACTGAAGATGGGGTGACCACCGCACAGCTATTGTACAAATTGCATCTGGCAACCTATGCCGCGGTCTTCCGTCACCGCAGCGCCACCCCCGAGCAATTGGCCAGCGCCTGCCAGTGGGCCATCATGCAGGCCCAGTTGCACAAGCCCTATGATGGTCGCAACGCCGCCCACGCGGACAACAGTCAATTCTCCCGATTAGGCCGACTGATCATCCTTTCTGAAAAAGAATCGGCAGCGCGCCACTTCAAAAGTGAAAATGCCAGCTTCACGTGCAGCGAGTTGGTCTTCCGCGCCTTTGAGATCGGCGGCGCCGCCCTGACCCCGGAACCGGTACGCTGCACCAGTCCGGGCATGATGTTCCAGACCGACAAACTGGCATACATGGGCCGACTGATCTGAGAGCGTCCCCGTGCGCCGGAACCTGCCCACGGCTTCATGATCGGATCGTGTCATGAAAAAGAGTGCGGACAAAAACCTGACTGCACCATGATTTCAGTGATAGACACGGGGTACGCGGGCGGTCAGGGCCGAGACCACTTCATAGTTGATGGTGCCAAGCCGGGTGGCAATCTCGTCAGCCGTGACGGTTGCCCCACCCTGCCGGCCCATGAGCACGACCTCGTCGCCGACCTTTGCATTGGGCACCTCGCCCACATCGACCATGGTCAGATCCATGCAGACGCGTCCCACCACCGGCACGCGGTGGCCGCCCACCAGCATGATGCCGGCGTTTGAGAGACGCCGGTTATAGCCGTCCGCATATCCCACGGGCACGGTGGCGATGGCGGTGGGCCTTCCGGCGCGAAAGGAAC
>JABDRH010000193.1 GCA_013041835.1 Desulfatitalea sp.
GTAATCGCGCAAGGCCGCCAGGGCCGGACTGTCGTTGCCCGGTCCGGGGCCGTGACGGTCCCAAAAGGCAAGACCCACGGCGCTGGTCCCCACAGCGCCCAGCAGGCAGCCGGTCAGTCTCCGCAGAAACGCCCGGCGGGATTCTCGCGTATCGGTCCGGGAAGACATCACGGGTTGGCCTTGCTTACATTGGTGTACAGCGCACCGGTCAACGCAAGGCCGTGTTGCAGGTCCACGGCTTCGTGCACGCCGGCCAGGTAAGGGCCGTGGCTGAAGATGATCTCGTATGCATCCAGGATCTCGATGATCCGCAAATACGACGCACCGTCCGGAGGCGGCACGGGGCGGCCATCGTATTCCTGCAAAAAGGCGACATAGGCCCGTGCCAGTTCCTGCGCCTGCTCGGCGGAGACACAGCGGGAGACAAAGGCCGTGGCGCTGCTGCCGTTGCGTTGATACTCGGCCGCAAAAATGCGTTCGAAGCGATCGAAACCAAAGGCGTTGGCCGCAATCAATCGTACCGCGTCGGGCCGCAACCCTGCTTGGGGCAGCAGCGTTCGTTCATCCGCCGCCGTTTTGACCGCAGCGGGGTGTGCGGCAACAAAGACGCGCGCCAGTTCGTTCATTTTGGTGAGCAGGTCCTGGGAAACGTCCGAGCCGATAACTTCCACATAGTGCTTGCCAAGGACGAAGAAAACACCGTTGGCCGATTGATAGGCGTCAGGGGTCAGATCCAAAGGTTGCGCCTGTTGTCGCCGTTGGCTGCTGAACACGGCAAAGGCATTTTTGTTGCTGCCCATGTCGTAGACAAAACGTTCCATCCACAGGTTATGCGCGTTTTCAAGAACGAAGCGGCGGCTATGCAGCGTCTGGAAACCGGCCGACAGGTAAAGTTCGGCTTTGCCGTCGATCTTATCCGACAAGGTGGCGCGATCGTAAATCTCCGCCGCGGACATGGCCGTCAGGCCTTTGACCGAAAGCGCTTCCTTTCCGGCGCCGTTGGTGGGCGGTGAATGCCGTTTAAGCGGCCCGGTCGCATTCCCCGGTTGGTCCCGCCACTGGGAAGGATCATAATCGAATTGAACGGTAACGACACCAATGCAGATCAGGATCAGCAGTGCCGGAATGACATAGACAAGTCGGGGGGTATGACGCATGGTAATGAAAGGGCTATTCCCGTACAAACAAGCAGGACACCCGATTGCGCCCGGATTGTTTGGACTGGTACATCGCCTTGTCGGCCCGCTGGACGAAAACGGCCACCTCTTCATTCCAATTGAATTCGGTGACCCCCACGCTGACGCTGACAGTGACCGGACGGCCGTCATCGCATGGATGAAATATTTCCATCTTTACGGCCGAACGAATACGTTCGGCCACTGTTTCGGCTTCACCACCCTCGGTTTCAGGCAGGATAATGGTGAACTCTTCGCCACCGTATCGATAGGCTGAGTCCATTTTGCGCAGGCAGGTTTTGATCACCTCGCCCAAGCGCACGAGCACTTTGTCTCCTTCCAGATGCCCGTAATTGTCGTTGTACGCCTTGAAGTGGTCGATATCCAACAGCAGCAGGCTCAGTGGCCTCTCATAGCGGGTGGTGCGGTCGATCTCGATTCTGAGCTGGTTGTAAAAATAACGCGAGTTGTACAACTTGGTCAGGCCGTCGGTGATGGATAGGCGCCTGAGCTTTTTGAGCATGTGGATACGTTCCTGGGTCAGGCGCCGCTCCTTGAGCACCCTGCGCAGACGCAACATCAACTCCTCGAAACGAACGGGTTTGAAAACAAAATCGCTGGCGCCCTTGCTGATGGCCTCCTCATAGGAGTAGTCGCCGCTGTAACCGGTCATAACGATAACGTCCACATCGAAGTTCTGCTTGATGCGGTCGGTCAGTTCCAGCCCGTTGATGCCTGGCAACATGATGTCGGTGATGACCACATCCACCTTGTTGTTTTCCATTAGCGTTAATGCGTGTTCGGCCGACGCGGCGGTGAAAGCGGTATATCCCGCCATTTTCACGAACTCGTGCATGGCCTCGCGGATGGCGTCGTCGTCATCCACGATGAGAATTTGTGCGCCGATCAGGGGTTGGGTTTCGGCACCCATGGCTGTATCTTTATAGGTTGACACGCTTCGAAACAATCTGATACTAAAACGAATTTCTTCAGTGTAAACTATATATCGGCTCGATCGAAGCAAGTCAACCGGGTTTTGGATCGTCTGGTTGCCATCGCCCAGGCATGGGCATCAATTGATTGCAAGGGTCTCGATGATGTTTTCAACGCTTCAACCGACCTGATAAGAACCTTAAACGCTTGCGGCCATGGCCGACGGTGTGCCTTCCCATGAAAGAAATTCGAAACTTCAGCATCATCGCCCACATCGACCATGGCAAATCCACCCTGTCGGACCGCTTGATTCAGGCCGCCCACATCGTGGCGGACCGGGACTTCAAGGACCAGATCCTCGACAGCATGGACATCGAACGAGAACGCGGGATCACCATCAAGAGCCAGACCGTCTGCCTGCCGTTTCCGGCGGCCGACGGCCGGGTGTACACGCTCAATCTCATCGACACGCCGGGTCATGTGGACTTTTCCTACGAAGTTTCCAGGGCGCTGGCCTCATGCGAAGGCGCCTTGCTGTTGGTCGACGCCAGCCAGGGGGTGGAGGCCCAGACCCTGGCCAACCTGCTGCTGGCCATGGACCATGACCTGGAAATCATCCCGGTAATCAACAAGATCGACCTGCCCTCCGCCGATATCGAGCGCGTCAAGCAAGAGATCGAGGAGGACCTGGGGCTCGATCCTGAAACGGCCGTGCTGGTCTCGGCCAAGGAGGGCACCGGCGTGCCCCAACTGATGGAGACCATCGTCACCCAACTGCCGCCGCCCAAGGGTGATCCGGCCGCTGCCCTGCAGGCCCTGATCTTCGACTCGCACTATGATCCGTTCCGGGGCACCATCGTCCATTTCCGTGTGTTTCAGGGCACTATCCGGGCCGGCGACCGCATTCGCTTCATGTCCAACAGTCACACCTACAAGGTGGAGGAGGTGGGGCTTTTTCAAATCGTGCGCAAGCCCCTGAAAGCCTTGTGCGCCGGCGAAGTGGGTTACATGATCGCCGGCATCAAGACGGTGAGCGACACCCGCTGCGGCGATACCATTACGCATGCGGGCGCCCCTTGCGCGGCGCCCCTGCCCGGCTTCCGGGAGACCAAACCGGTGGTGTTCGCCTCCATATACCCCGTGGCGGCCGACGAATACGAAGAATTGACCGTCGCCCTGGAAAAACTCAAACTCAACGACGCCTCCCTGATCTACGAAAAGGACAGCTCGGCGGCCTTGGGCTTTGGCTTCCGCTGTGGTTTTCTGGGCCTGCTGCACCTGGAGGTGGTTCAGGAACGGCTGGAGCGCGAATACGACCAGTCCGTGATCCTCACCGTACCCTCCGTGCAATACAAGCTGGTGCTCAACGACGGTGAGGAAATGATCATCGACAACCCGGCCCTTTACCCCGATCCCACCACGATTGAGCAGAGCCTGGAGCCATTCATCAAGGCCAACATTATCATCCCCGACCGCTACATGGGCGCCGTGATGAAGCTGTGCCTGGACCGGCGCGGCATCAACAAGAACTACCAGTACCTGACCAGCAACCGGCTGGAGATGATCTTCGAGCTGCCCCTATCCGAGGTGATCTATGACTTTTACGATCGATTGAAAAGCGTCACCCAGGGTTACGGCTCCTTTGACTACGAAATCATCGACTACCGGCCCGGCAAGCTGGCCAAACTGGACATTCTCATCAACGGTGAACGCGTGGACGCCCTGTCCCAGTTGGTGCATGAAGAGCGCGCTTACTCCCGGGCCCGGGTGGCGTGTGACAAGCTGAAAGAAGAGATTCCCCGCGAGCAGTTCAAGATCGCCATCCAGGGCGCGGTGGGCGGCAAGATCCTGTCACGCACCACGGTCAACGCGTATCGCAAGGACGTCACCGCAAAATGCTATGGCGGAGACATCACCCGAAAACGCAAATTGCTGGAAAAACAGAAGAAAGG
>JABDRH010000194.1 GCA_013041835.1 Desulfatitalea sp.
ATAATCGCCCCTTTACCTACTGTTGTATGGCCGCCAAGTATTGTTGCGTTTGCATAGATAATGACGTCATCCTCAATGGTGGGATGGCGCTTTTTGCCGCGATACTGCTCACCGGCGTTTTTCGGAAGGCTGAGGGCTCCCAAAGTAACCCCCTGATATATCCTGACATTTTTACCAATATGGGTCGTTTCGCCGATCACCACACCGGTACCGTGGTCAATGACAAAGCGCGTGCCGATATTGGCGCCGGGATGAATATCGATACCTGTCAGGCAGTGGGCATGCTCACTGATAATGCGCGGCAGCAAAGGCACCCCCAACTCGAACAGACGATGCGCCACCCGGTGCACCATAATGGCATATATCCCCGGATAGCTGAAAATAATCTCATCATGGCTTTTGGCTGCCGGATCGCCGTCGAAAGTAGCCCGAACGTCCGTGGCCAGCACTTGACGAATATCGGGAATGGATTCCAGCATCTCCAATGCCATGGCTTGGCCACTGTGCTCGCACTCGCTGCACGGCAGACCGTAGCGCAGGCAATCATGCCGCATGTGGTGGGCAATTTGCTCCGACAAGGTATCGTAAAGCGCCGAAACGCTCTGCCCTAGACTGTACTTCATATTTGCCGGATCGAGCCTTTCACGGGAAAAATATCCCGGAAACAAGATTTCTCGAAATCGATCAATCAGGTCGGAAACGAACCCCTCGGCAGGAATCGGCTCATAATCAATGTGCGTATAACACAATTCGTTATCGCAGTGTGCAATAATCCGCTCGGCAATATCCGGCACCTGGGCTTTCATTTGTCTGCAGGCCTCTGCGTCGATTTTGCAAGTGTCGGCCTCACGCTTGCATTTCTCCCCGGCTTTGACCTGTTCGCTCATAGACCTGCTCCCTGTATTGAAGTATGACTTGAATGCAACCCGTCCTCGCGGATAGAGCCAAAATAAGGCGGTTTGCCGTTTAAGCAAGCGACATGATCATTCCAACCGATATTCATTTTAATTGGGTAGGATTGGCACCGCCACGCAATTCACAGCCTCCGGCACGCAACCCGTTTCCAAATAAGTTTAGGAGGTTACTCTTTTTGGGTTGCATCTTGAAACGATTCTGGTACGTTTGATAGACATCACAGTCCAGGCAAGACGCACCGACGCATCCATCAGACGGCAGGTTCGCATCACATGACAAAGAAAAAAAATGTCATCACACTGGCGCTTGTGGGATTAGGTGTGTTCATTGCGTTCCCTTTGTTCAGCATGACCTATTACACCATGGTACGCACCTCCACACCGGAATTCTGCGCCTCCTGCCATGAGATTAAACCGGCCGTAACGGCATGGCGCGCCTCTACGCACACCAACAATGCCACCGGCGTCGTTGTGGATTGCATGGATTGCCACCTGCCCGCGCCCCAGGACACTTTCGATTTTTTCTTCGCCAAAAGCTACCACGGCATCAAGGATGTGGTCATCCATTTTCTGATGGCGGATTACGACCGGGAAAAAGCACGCCAACTGGCTTATGCCGCCTTTGATAACGACCAGTGCCGCAAATGCCATCGCAACCTGCTGTACATGCCCACGGCCCGCGGCGCCATGCTGGCTCACCGGGCAGTGGTTTACGCCCGGCCCGGCTATGAAAAAAAGTGTGTGGACTGCCACTATGATTTGGTCCATTCCGATAAAGGGCTGGTGATGTTCCGCCAAACGCGCAGGATTCCCTACCAAGCCAAAGGCTTGAAACCGCTGTAACCCTGAGTTGGCCGGCCATTTGCCATGAGTTTGGCGGCCAATACCGAAAGGAGCGAGAAGCATGATGAGGCAAGCATTGCTGATTCTTACCATCACTTGCCTGGCCGTCGGTTCCTCGGCGATGGGCGTTCAGGCCCAGCCCAACTACGCCAAGGTCAAAGAATTTCGGATCGAACGCAGCGTGCCCCCGGAGGCCCAGGCATGCATTGAATGCCACCGGGCGACAACCCCCGGCGTTTTTACCGACTGGGCCAAAAGCCGCCATGCCAATGCCAACATTACGTGCCTGGATTGCCATCTGGTGCAACCCGGCGACCGCGATATCGCCAAGGATCATGAAAAGTATTACAATCGTTCCGATTTGCCCTGGGGCAAGGCCAAGTACAAAATGCCCATTGCCTCCGTTGTAACGCCCAAGGATTGTTCACGCTGCCATCCGGATGAAGCCATCCAGTACAGCCGGTCCAAACACGCCAACACGATCGAGATCATGTGGAAACTGGATCCCTGGTTGAATAAGGGGATGAACTCGGACAACGAGCGAAAAACCGGATGTTTTAGCTGCCACGGCACCGTCATCGCCATCGACGAAAAGGGCAAGATCGATCCGGCCACCTGGCCCAATGCCGGTGTCGGCCGACTCAACCTGGACGGCAGCAAAGGCGCGTGTACCTCATGCCACACGCGCCACCGTTTTTCCGTGGCCGAAGCCCGTAAGCCCGAAGCGTGCGACCAATGCCACTTAGGGCCCGATCACCCCCAGATTGAAATTTACGAAGAGTCCAAGCACGGCACCATCTACCACGCCTATCAGAATGAATACAATTTCGATGCTGCCGCCGGCACCTGGACGCCCGGTGTTGATTATCGGGCGCCCACCTGCGCCGGCTGTCACATGAGCGGCTCCGGTAAAGTCATCGGCACGCATGATGTCACCGAACGGCTCAGCTGGGAGACCCAGGCGCCGCAGACCGTGCGACCCCAGGATTTTAAAGCGTTTCCTTCAGGCACCGACTGGAAAACGGAACGGGAAAAGATGAAAAACGTATGCCGGAGCTGCCACGGGGATTCGTGGATCAACAACTTCTACAATGGCTTTGACAAAGCCGTCGAAGAGTACAACGAGGTGTACTTTAAACCGGCCAAGGCCAAGCTGGATGAACTTTACGGCAAAGGCTTGCTGGATAAGACAAGGTACTTTGACGAACGCTTGGAAGTGGAATATTACGAGCTATGGCATCATGAGGGACGCCGCGCCCGCATGGGAGTCATGATGATGGCGCCCGACTATGCATGGTGGCACGGCTTTTATGAATGCAAGCTTCGTTTCAACATCTTCATGCAAGAGGCCAACCACCTGATCGAAACCGGACGCAAGGCCCACATGGCAAAAGACTTTCCCAACGCTACCGGCAGCACCGAAAAACCCAAAATGCTGTTCCCCGAAAAGTAGCTGCTTTTCGCAATATCTGAAAACCCCGCGGCCCGATGCGGCCGCGGGGTTTTTTCGCCTCCGGATTGGCGCGCAGCCATAACCCGATTTTTTAAATTGCCTTTAAGTTCAAAATACGGTGGTTACATTGTTTGGTCAAAGGGCGCCATGCCCAATACCGGCGTGGTGAAAAGACCAACCCAGTAAAATGAAGGAGACGCCATGGACACCCCGCAAGCTTATGATGTCGTCATTCTGGGCACCGGACCGGCCGGTTTGCAAGCCGCCATCCACGCTGCACGCAAAAAGGTATCGGTACTGGTACTGGGCAAAGAGACAAAGAGCAGCCTGTTTCACGCGCATATCGAAAATTTTTGCTGCATTTTCAATGTTCCCGGAGAAGAGATTTTAAATACCGGCCGTCAGCAGGCCGCCGGTTTTGGCGCGCAATTTCTGGAAGAGGATGTGCTCTCTATCATTCAGCAAGCCAAGGGATTTGAACTGCAAACCGAATCCGGCGCAACCATACGGACATCGGCCCTGATCATCGCCACCGGCACCCACCGCAACCGCCTTGGCGTGAAAGGGGAAAAAGAGTTCATCGGCAAAGGGGTCAGTTATTGCGTGGATTGCGACGGCAACTTCTATAAAGGTCAGACCGTGGCCGTGGTGGGCAACGAAAGCGCGGCCGTGGACGGGGCCCTGACATTGACCGGCATCGCCGCACAGGTCCACCTGGTCTGCGATCGGCTGGATGTGTCCGACGCCTTGAAAACACGCATGGAGAACAGTCGTGTCACCATTCATGCTGGCAAAAAGGTGGCGCGGATCCAGGGGGACCAGGAGGTGGAAAGCCTATTGCTGCAAGACGGCGTCTCCATCAAGGTGAACGGGGTCTTCATCGAACTGGGTGCCAAAGGACTGCTGCAATTGGCCACCACGCTGGGTATCGCCCTGGATGATGAAATGCGCTATGTTCGTACGGATAAGGGGCAGGCCACCAACCTGCCCGGCATCTATGCCGCCGGTGACATCTGCGGACCGCCCTGGCAGATGGCCAAGGCCGTTGGTGAAGGCTGTGTGGCCGGCATCAATGCAGCCGCTTTTGCCAGAGGGTCAAATAGATCGCAATGACGCCGACCCTACGCCCTAAGGGGCTGTATCCCAATGCTTTGTTTGTACAACAACACGGTCAACCGGTACATTGAAAGCCATGGCAAACCTTGCCAAGGCGCCATACCGTTGGGTTACAATCGAAGGGTTAACACAATTAACACATGTTAACGACACATGGCCCTTTTCATCTTTACAAGCAATTGCATCAGGGCTATAACTAGTCTACATATCAACCAATTCTTTCTGGATCGAATAGCAGCATGGTGTTGGTATCTTACTTGCTACGATCTCTTCCCGGAATTGAATACCCAGACATGGCACATGTGTGATTGACGCCGTTCACCCCACCCCACGCGACAAACCGCGGGTATAAATAACACCTGGGCTCGACCACGGAGGCAACAATGCGAAAGGTAACGACAATTCATCCGCCGGCCGGGTTGCCGTGGGCAACGGCATGTGTGCTGCTTGCCATGGCAACTGTTGTTGCCGCGGCCGCCTCCGCTCAGGCAGCTCAGGCCCCAGGCCGTGTCTTGGCCCAACAGGCGACCCGAGAGAAATCCTTGTGGATCACATCCGATCATGCCCGGCATGAAGCACTCAAGCAACCCTTCGCATCCGGTCCGCAAGTGACCCAAGCCTGCCTGTCCTGCCACAACCAGGCGGCCCTTCAATTTCATAAAACCATCCATTGGACCTGGATGGACCCGAGTACGGCTCAAAGCGCGCAGCTAGGCAAGGGGGGATTGTCCATCAACAACTTCTGTGTGAACATTCAAAGCAACGAGGCTCGTTGCACATCATGCCACGCCGGATATGGATGGAAGGATAAAAATTTCGACTTCAGCGACCAGAGCAGGGTGGATTGCCTGGTTTGTCATGAGCACACGGGCACTTATAAAAAATATCCCGCCGGTGCCGGTAACCCGGTGAGCGCGCCCACGCTGATCACGGGCAACGGCAAGACCTACCTACCGCCCGACTACAACAAGGTAGCCCAGAGTGTGAGCCGGCCAAGCCGCAAGAACTGCGGCACCTGCCACTTCAGCGGCGGCGGCGGTGACGGCGTCAAACACGGCGATCTGGATGCCTCCCTGTTTAAACCCAACAAGGCCCTGGACGTACACATGGGACTGGATGGCCAGAATTTTGATTGCGTGCGTTGCCACTCTACCAGCTTGCACCACATCGCCGGCCGCGTCTATGCCACGCCCGCCGCCACCGAACGTAAGAGCCTGATCGAGGACGACCTGACATCCAAGATTACCTGTGAATCATGCCATAGCGACGCGCCCCACAAAAACCACGCCAAGGCCAATGACCACACCGACCGTGTGGCTTGTCAGACCTGCCACATTCCGGCCTTTGCCCGTGTGAATCCCACCAAAATGTGGTGGGATTGGTCCAAGGCCGGGAAGAAAAAAGACGGCAAACCCATTGCGCTCAAGGACGAACTGGGCAAACCGGCCTATATGACGAAAAAAGGTGAGTTCAGATGGGCCAGGAATGTTAAACCCGAATACTACTGGTACAACGGCAGCATCCGCCATGTCACCGTCAAGGACAAGATCGATCCCAGCCGACCGGTGCCGCTGAGCGAACCGGTGGGAACGCCGAACGATCCCAACGCCCGCATATTCCCTTTCAAGGTGCACCGGGGCAAGCTGCCCTACGACAAAGTCAACAAAACCCTGACCATCATACACCTTTTCCCCAAAACCAAGGACGACAAGGCCGCCTACTGGAAAGGCTACGACTGGGCCAAGGCGATTCAATACGGAATGGATTACGCCGGCCTGCCCTACTCGGGCGAATTTGATTGGGTGGAAACCAGCTATGTGTTTCCCACCACCCACATGGTGGCGCCACGGGAGAACGTGGTGGCCTGCGGTGAATGCCACACGGCCTCCGGCAGCCGCCTGGCCGGTATCACCGGCGTCTACATGCCGGGCCGCGACAACATCCGCTGGCTGGATGCCATCGGCTGGCTGGCCGCGGCTGGCGCCCTGGCCGGTGTTCTGCTACACGGCCTGACACGCCTATTCACCCCGATGCTGCAAAATAAAGATGGCCGAAAGGAGAAATCGTCATGCTGAAGAATCCGGTCCTCATCTATCTGTATTCCCGATACGAACGTTTCTGGCACTGGCTCCAGAGCCTGTTGATCATTGTCTTGCTGATCACCGGTTTCGAAGTGCACAACGCCTACCGCCTTTTGGGATTCGGTAGGGCCGCGGACGTGCATAACTACATCGGCCTGAGCTGGCTCATCGCCTTTGCCTTTTTCGTCTTCTGGTTGGCCACAACCGGCGAATGGCGTCAGTATGTGCCCACCACCAAAAAAATGTTCGAAGTGATCCGCTATTACAGCTACGGCATATTCAAGGGCGAATCACACCCCGTGCCCAAGCGCAGGGACGCCAAGCACAACCCACTGCAGCGTTTGACCTACCTTGCCCTGGCCGCATTTTTACTTCCCTTGCAGATGCTCACCGGCTTTCTCTTCTGGGGCTACAACAACTGGCAGGCCTGGGGCGTGGGATTTCTATCCCTCAAGGTGCTGGCCGTAGTGCACACCATGGGCGCCTTTGCCATTCTCACGTTCCTCATCGTGCATATTTACATGACCACCACCGGTCACAAGCTCACCTCACATATCAAAGCCATGATCACCGGCTGGGAAGAAATGGAAGATGAAACGGTCGTGGAGGATTGGGAGCGTGCACGGCGCAAAGGCAGTAGCGGCTTTTGACGAAAACCATCATTCGCTCAATGGTGTTTGATTGGATAAATGTCAAGATTATTTATACGAAAGCCCATAAAGTCGAACAACTCGGCATCATCGATCTTAAGCCTTCTTGAGCCCCAAATTCTCTTTCCCTTGTTTGCCGTGTTGATCACCGTCATCCTTTGGAGCACGAACTACAGCGCCAACAAGACCATACGCCGGAATGTAACGAAAGCTGCGATCGCCCTGGCCGAGGAGCAGGCAGAAACATACGTGTCCCAACTTATGCGCGCTTTGCGCGAAATTGACCAGCATCTTAAAATTGTGGTTTACGCCAGCCAGCAACACGGCAGGCGCAACGCGCTGCAAGCATTAAAAGAACGCCATCTGCTGCCATCGCCATTGTCGTTCAACATAGTGATTCTCGATATTGACGGCAACCTTATCGATGCAACCGAATCAGCTTCACCAACGCGCGTTGATCTCCGGTTTGAACAGCAGCTCCGCAACCAAGACGGCTTGCTGATCGCGGTCGTGGCTGACGACACACAGGATGATGCGCTGCTACAGTTCAGCCGCCAGTACCCTACCCCAAGCGGTGCGTATGATGGCGCCGTGGTCCTGCAGGTGGATGCATCCTACTTTGTGAGCACCTATGACAACAGGAAAATGGGAAACCAGGGCATCATGGGGCTGCTGAACAAGCGTGGCCGCTTCATGGTCAGGCGAAGCGCCAATCATATCAGCACCGATGGATCGATCCCCTACCACCAGATCATCAAAAACGCCGACCCTATGCAAAACGCGTTAACTCTGTCGACTTCCGCGATCGACGGTGTGGTACGCTATGTTGTCGTACGGGAATTGTACCAGTTTCCACTGGCGGTGATTGTCGGCGTTTCGCGCGCCGAACTGATGGCGGATGCCGACCGCAAGGCAAAAGCCGATATGCTTCGCACCACAGGAGCAAATCTATTGTTACTGGTGGTCATGGGTATTTTCTGGCGCTTGAGCCGAAAGCTGATGCAAAGCCGTCGGCAGGAGGTCGAAACGCGCATTGAACATACAAAACAGATCGAATACCTGGCTTACCACGACAGTCTCACCGGCTTGCCCAATCGAAGCCTGTTTGACCAACTGCTGGAACAGAGCATCAAACAGGCCAGGCGAAACACCCGCCTGCTCGCGGTGCTGTTCCTTGATCTCGACCATTTCAAGCATATCAACGACACGCTGGGACATAATGCAGGGGACCAACTGCTCTTTGAAGTAGCGGCACGAATAAAGCGTTGCCTGCGTGAAAGCGATACGGTCGCCAGATTCGGCGGTGACGAATTCATTGTGTTGTTATCAGAGATCGACGCAAAGGATTACGCCTTCTCGGTGGCCCGCAAAGTCATTGACGCTGTCGGCAGGCCCTTTGTTTTTCAAGACCGGGAACTTCGCGTGACGGCCAGCGTCGGCATCAGCACCTTTCCGGATGAAGGGCTGGACCGACAGACGCTGACAAAACATGCCGATGCCGCCATGTACAAAGTAAAGGAAGAAGGGAAAAACGATTATCGCATTTATACGCCATAGATCCACTCAAAAACCGCAAAACCATTCGCAAACCACCCCATCATGCATTATCGGATGCAGGCAAAAAGCAATCGCACCATGATTATTTGCCGATCGCCGTCAGAATATATTTCGGCAAGGCAAATGCGGCATGATGAATCTCAGGGGTATAATAGCGCGTAACGATGCCCGCCCGTTCATATCTGGACTGGATAGTGGCCGTATCCACACGGCGGGCGGCCGGATCGTCGCTGGCCCAGCCAAACGTCATGATGCCGCCGATATAGGTGGGAACCGCGGCCGTGTAGAAATGCCAGTCGCCAAACAGACGCTTCAGGCGGCGGGCGGTCGCTTGCACTTCATCCAGTTGCAGGAATGGCACACCGTTCTGGGTCGCGAGAATGCCCCCCTTGGCCAGCCGGCGTTTGCACGCCGTGTAGAAATCCTGTTGAAACAGCTTTTCGCCGGGCCCGATCGGATCTGTACTGTCGCAGATGATCACATCGAACGTATCCGTCGTTTGAAGAACCCAACCGAGGCCGTCGTCGATCACGACACGCGCCCGCGGGTCGTCGAAGGCGCCCCGGGAATGATGGGGCAAATACCGCCGGCTCAGATCGATGACCCGCTGATCGATTTCAACCAGGGTGACGGACGTCACCTGCGCATGTCGAATCACCTCACGCAGGATGCCGCCGTCGCCGCCGCCGATAATCAGGACCCGGGCCGCATTGCCATGCGCCAGAAGGGGCACATGGGCAAGCATCTCGTGATAGATGAACTCGTCGGCTTCCGTGGTTTGAATGATGCCGTCCAGCGCCATGACCCGACCGAAGACGGCATTGTGGAAAATGACCAGGTGGTGTTGGCCGGTCTGCTCCTCGAATAGGATTTCTCCGACTTTGAAGGCCTGGCTGTATTCGCTGGAAAAGGCCTCGACAAAGTCAGACACGCCCGACGATCCCCCGCAGCTTTTCAGTAATTTTCATGGTTTTGGGGGCAAAGGTGCGCTTGAGCACGGCAATGGCCGCCTCGGGTTGCGCATCACCGCACATAAAGATGTCAAAAGCCGCAAAATCGCGCTCCGGCCAGGTATGCACGCTGATATGGGATTCAGCCAACACCGCGACGCCGGAGATACCGCCATTGGGCGTAAAATGATGCAGATGGATGTGCAGCAAAGTCGCCTGGCACCGGTGGACGCTCTCGCGTAAAGCTTGTTCCACCACATGCAGGTTGTCCAGATGCCTGGCACCCCAGAAATCGAGGATCAAGTGGGTACCGGCAAAAAGGATGCCCTCCCTCTCCACGAAATGATCCGGCGCCTCATTGCCGGCGGCCGTTGATTCATCATGATGTTGCGGCCAGAAAAGGCCCGTGTTTTCCGGTTCTATTTCAGACAGCCCCTCATATGTCGCAATGGCTTCTCTTTTCATCCATCCGGCCCCCCTATTCGTTTCGGATACAGATCGAAAAAAAAATGCCGCGCAAGCGGCAATATGTTCATTATTTTCAAAACATCACCGATTAATTCATTAAGATCAGAATGACAAGTTTTTTTTTCGCGACCCCAAATTCAGAAGAAAACATACCTCCTACTGTTATACATGTCGTTGCCCGATTGTAAACACCCAACCTATCTTGCGATCATGGCTCGCATCATATCCCCCGCATTCTCAGCGTGGTCCGCGATGGAACCGATATACTCCGCGAGCCGGATCATATGAAAGATCGTCACCGGATCGATGTCAAGGTTGAGGGTCTTTCGCTTGATGTGGCGCTCGTGCCGGTCAGCATCATGCTCCTGGCGCCGCAAGGTGGCGATGATCTCTTTTACTTTGTTCCGTTGTTCTTCCTTGTAGGTCTTGAAATAGGTGCGGGCCTCCCGGATCATGATCACAAGCGCTTCGATAGGCAGAATGACCGCCCCTATGAAATTGATAAAATCGTCCGCCAGCTCATCGGGTATCCCGGGATCCTCCCGAAAGGAGATCCATTCAAGGGTATCTTCCACGGCATCGAGCACCGCGTCCTGCTCGCGTAGATACCGGAAGAGCTGAAATTTATCGATGGGCAGCAACGTTCCTTTCGGCAAATGCCCGCGAATCCGTCTTTTAACGGCGTCGGCCTCACTTTCCAGCCGGACGACTTCTTTCTGGAACGATTCGTAGGTATCGCATTGCGTGGACAGATGGCATTCGATGGCTTTCTTGAAGGCGTGGGCACAAGCTTTCACCTTTTCAGCATGCTCTTCGAGCCCATCGAAAGGAGACGCCATGAACATCGACATGAATGGAATCCGCATACCCCCTCCTGAAATCTTATAAGATTAGCGCAAGCAGTTTGAAGATCACCATACTCGTCAAGGCCGCCGCGGGAACCGTCAGTATCCAGTACAAAACGATTCTGAAGATAATACCAAGATTGACGGCCTCCAGCCCCCTGGCAAGCCCCACCCCCAGCACGCCGCCCACCGCCGCATGGGTCGTCGATACCGGCAGGCCGAGTTTCGAAGCGATAAGAACCGTCGTGGCGGCGGCAAAGTCAACGGAGAAACCTCGACTGTTGGTCAAAGTCGTAATTTTTTGGCCGATGGTGCCCATCACCCGATGGCCCGCCATGGCGATACCACAGGCAATGCCGATACCGCCGAACAGCAGCAAAAAAAACGGAACCGGCACGGTCGCACCGATGGAGCCGGTCTTGACGAGAAAATAGACCACCGCCAGGGGGCCGATGGCATTTGCAACGTCGTTGGCCCCCTGGGCAAGGGCCACGTAGCAGGAGGTGCCGATCTGGATCCGACGAAAAATTTCCTCCACCTCCCGGCCGCCAATTCGGGCCAAAGCCCACACCAATAGGCGTTTTCCTACCCATCCGAGCAATACCGAAATGGCCACGGCAACCAGCAGCGCCGGCCCCCCGCCGAGGTTGAGCGTTTTTCCCAGGGGCGTTTTGAACAAAAACGAGAGCACCACCACGAAAACGGTGATTCCGATGAAAACACAAGACAGATCCAAGGCCCGCTGAAAAGAGTTGTGCCGCATAAGAATCATACGGACAATAACCTTGAACATCACAAATCCGATGGCAAGCGCAAACACCGGAGAAATGATCCAGCTGGCCACCACGGCGCCTAGCTTTCCCCAATTGATGACGCCGAAGCCGCCGGCCATGATACCGAACCCGATCATCGCCCCGACGATCGAATGGGTGGTGGACACCGGCAACGATTTCCAGGTGGCGAAAGAGACCCAGGCGGCGGCGGCCAGCAGGGCGGAAAGTGCGCCGATCAACGCCAGATGCGGATCGGCCAGCACCTCCGCCGAAACAATCCCTTTGCGGATCGTATTGGTGACATGGGCGCCGATGAAAGTCGCGCCGACAATATTGAGAATACCGGCGATAAAAATCGCCTGGCGAATGGTGATGGCCTTGGCGCCAACGGCGGACGCCATAGAGTTGGCGACATCATTGGCACCGATGTTCCATGCCATGTAGAACCCGAAGACATACCCGACACACAGAATGATGAATTCCTGCCCCATATGGCTTTCTTCTCGAACAAGCGGTTAACGCGACACATCCCCAACACACCCAGTCACCCTAACAGTGGCGGCCACCGGCTCGATACCGGTTTCCATGGGCATCCAAGCGCCTCTTTCCGTCGCAACGGTTCCACATTATCAGCGCCGGGACGTGACCATACACGGTTTTACCACTTCCGGCAACCGGCCCTGACTTTTCACAGCAATTCTCGATGAAACGCTGGTACCTTTTCACCGCTTTGCCCCTAATTTACAAGACAAACATAAGCCGATAGGCCACCCTTGAAAAAACACCGGCCGGCGTGGCCATCACCACCGGCGGGGACAGCACCTTGGCCTATGAACCGAGCCTGTGTAAAAACCCCACCGCCACTAGCCGCACCCGCCACATCGGCGGCCTGATGGAAATCACCAACACCCAGACCACCGTGCACCTCTTTACCGCCGGAAAACGCATCGCCTCCATCAAAAGCAGCCAGACCGCCAACACC
>JABDRH010000197.1 GCA_013041835.1 Desulfatitalea sp.
CCCCCATATTGTATTGCGGTCGGCAATCCATGCAAGCCCATCAAAAGATGGTCTCACGATAGCAAAGAATTCAAATCGCTTTAGCACATGCGCATATTGCAGGTAACGAACAGCATAAGTCATCATCAATTGCCTTTGGCGAGGCGCTTGGTGCAAATTTGCGGAGTAGATAATTTTCGCTATGCGGCAACCCAACCACCAACCATCGAACGGCAGCGGATAGGCTGGAGATTTGATATTAATGAGCCATGGCTGCTCAGAGTCGCAGAGGTAAATCATGATCGCGAGGAGTTCTGCCATTGGTGGGATGGAGCTGATGTGGTGGTTTGCGGCGTGAGAGCCATCGCCTGGATGAAAAATCGTTTGAGAAAACAGATGCTCGTCTTTCATATGTCAGAGCGTTGGTGGAAACCACCGATCCGAATGGCAAGATTGATTCATCCTGTTTTTCTGGTAATGGCGCTGAAATTTCGGCATCTTTCTAAATCACCCTGGTTTCACTTTCTGCCAATAGGAAAATATGCTGCCAAGGATATAAAATGGTTGGCCCCGTTAAAAAAGCAATCTTGGCAGTGGGCTTATTTCACTGAAATACCGGAACCGCTACCAAACGTTGAAAGGGAAAGAGAAACCTTTAAAGTCCTTTGGGTCGGCAGGATGATTAAATGGAAGCGAGTCGAGACGTTGATAAAAGGGTTTTCTTTGCTCATTAAGAAACGGAACGATGCTATCCTAACACTCGTAGGCGATGGCCCGGAGCGCAGAAGGCTCCAAGCGCTTGCCAGACAACTGTTACCACAGAATAGCTTTCAATTTATATCGCCTATGCCGGAAAATGAAATAGTGCCGTTTATGAAGCAATTCCACGTGTATGTACTGCCGAGCAATGGGGGGGAAGGCTGGGGGGCAGTCGTCAATGAGGCTATGTCAGCGGGATGTGCCGTTATCGGAAGCACAACTGCCGGTGCATCATGCACCATGATTAAACACTCAGGCAATGGCCTGCTTTTCAGGTCCGGTCATTGGCAGGAATTGGGTTCCCATCTTCAATTGCTCAGTCAAGATGAATCACTGAGGATAATGCTCGCAATGGAAGGACAAAAAACGATACAAAATTTATGGTCTCCAACAACTGCCGCTAATCGATTGGTGACTGTTTGTCGGGATCTTCTTAATGGCCATGCCGTCTCACACTTTGACAGTGGTCCAATGGCACCAGCAAGCTCATGGAAATAATATGAAAATCGCGATAGTCAATCCAGTTCGGGCCGGTGGCTGTGGCGGTCTTGTCAAGCATCTTTTTGAAGTTGTGCCACGCATGGCCTCCTTTCACGGATGTGGGCAGGTAGACATAATTACACCCACAGGGGCGGTTGAGGAATTAAGGCGATTGGCTAATAATTTCTTCGAAGTATCAAAATACGACTATTATAGAGGGTTCCAAGAAATAAGAAAAATTATCAGGCAGAATCACTATGATGTTGCTTTGTGTACCACCGCGAGACATGTTGGGTATTTGGATTGCCCGCTGGTAATGATGGTGCGTAACATCGAACCGATTCAAAGGCCTAACTATGCGATGTCCATTGCATGGCGCTGCCGGTTATGGATGATTCGACATGAGCACGCGGTAGCATGCAAAGCCGCAGATCATGTATTGGCGGTGAGTAATAACATGAGAAACGAGGTCTGTCGGGAATTCAAAATAAAGCCTAACAAGGTTGCGGTTGTGTACCATGGCTATACGGCCGAGAGTGAATCTAAGCAAGTGAGGCCTGGCTTATCAAGGTTAGAGGATTTATTTCTTTTTAGCGCTGGCAGCATTGTTCCCTACAGAGGTTTTGAAGATATTATTCGAGCGCTTGATCACCTTAGAATGCGCTTAGGTTGGGCACCCATCGCGGTTCTGGCGGGTGTTGGCGGTGCTATCGCGAGACCTTATGAAAAATCCCTTTCGTTGTTAGCAAAAAAAATGGGCGTCGAAGATAGACTCGTTTGGGCGGGACAATTATGCCGCGAAGAAATGAATTGGTGTTACAACAATGCAGCACTATTCATTCAGACAAGTCGTGCAGAGTCATTTGGGAATGTCGCTCTTGAAGCAATGGGGCACGGTTGCATCAGCATCAGCTGCAACCAACCGACTATGCTTGAAATTTACAAGGACGCAGCGATTTTTTATCCAACTGGTGATTCTTTAGCATTGTGCAAAAAAATCGAAGAAATCTTAGCAATGCCTGTAGAGGAAAAAAAAATCTTGAAGGATCGAGCGAAAAAAAGAAGCTCTCACTTTTCTTGGGGCAACACTGCCAGCCAGACATTTCAATTGTTGGAAAAGGTCATAACCGCACATTAGAAGGCTAAAATGTTTAAAAATCAAACACTGTTGATCACTGGCGGTACCGGTTCATTCGGTCACGCTGTCGTGCGTCGCTTTCTCGATTCCGACATCGGCCAGATTCGTATCTTCAGCCGGGACGAGAAGAAGCAGGAGGACATGCGGCACTTTCTGAACAATCCCAAGCTCAAATTCTACCTGGGTGACGTGCGTGACCGCAACAGCCTCAAGGATGCCATGCATGGCGTGGACTATGTATTCCATGCTGCGGCCCTGAAGCAGGTGCCCTCCTGCGAGTTTTATCCCATCGAGGCGGTACACACCAACTCCCTTGGGGCCGACAATGTGCTCGGCGCCGCGGTGGACAAGGGCGTCGGGATGGTCATCGTGCTCAGCACCGACAAGGCGGTTTATCCCATCAATGCCATGGGCATTTCCAAGGCCATGATGGAAAAAATCATGGTGGCCAAATCGCGCCTTGTCGGCAATAATGGCACCATCATGTGCGGCACGCGCTACGGAAATGTGATGGCCTCCCGCGGGTCGGTCATTCCGCTGTTTCTCAAGCAGATCCGCGAAGGTATGCCTCTGACGGTCACCGACCCCAACATGACGCGCTTTCTGATGTCCCTGGATAGTGCCGTAGACCTGGTCTTGTATGCCTTCGAGCATGCCAAACCGGGGGAGATCTTTGTCAAGAAGGCTCCCGGCGCCACCATCGGTGATTTGGCTAAGGCGGTTTTGCAGATGATGAAGGCCGACAACCCCATCAAGATCATCGGTACGCGCCACGGCGAAAAGTTGTATGAAACGCTTCTGACCCGCGAGGAACTGATCAAGGCCGAGGATTGCGGTGATTACTACCGCATCAGCCCGGATGATCGCGGTTTGAACTACAGTTTGTATTTCACCGAAGGCGAGACCCAGCTTTCGCAGATCGAGGATTACAACTCCCACAATGCTCAGCGCCTGGATGTATCGGAGATCGTCGACTTGCTGGAGCGGGAGCGGATCATCAAGGATATCCTGGAAGGGGTGGAGATCAAATGAAAACTGTCATGGTGACCGGCGCCCACGGCTTCGTGGGCCGAAATCTTTGCGCCCAGTTACGGCGCGGGGAGGAGCTTGAACTTATCGAGCTGGATGTAGATGAGGCGCCCGTGGCGGTGGAGCGCGCTCTAAGCGATGCCGAGGTTATTTTCCATCTGGCGGGCGTCAACCGGCCCAAGGACCTCAGCCTGTTCGAGCAAGGCAATGCCTTCCTTCTGGAGACGCTCTGCAATAAGCTGCGGGAGCTCAAGCGTGCGCCCAAGATCGTGCTGACCTCCTCCATCCAGGCCGATTTGGATAATCCCTATGGCCTCAGCAAACGCCATGCCGAGGAGATTTTGAAGGCCTTTGCCGGGGAAACCGGCGCCGAGTGCGTGGCCTACCGCCTGAAAAATCTTTTCGGCAAATGGTGCCGGCCCAACTACAATTCGGTGACGGCGACCTTTTGTCACAATATCGCCAACGGTCTGCCCATTCAGATTTCAAACAGTGCCAACGTGGTGGACCTCACCTACATCGATGACGTGGTGGCGGCTTTTGTGGCGGAACTGCAGGACGCCGCGCCGGGGTTCAGGTTTGCCGACACCTTGCCCTCCCACAGGATCACATTGGGCGAACTGGCCGATAAACTGCATGGCTACAAAATGATGCGTGAGACGCTGCTCATTCCCGATTTGCAAAACGACTTTGAACGTGCGCTATTCGGCACTTATCTGAGCTATCTGGCTGAAGATGATTTCGCCTATGGCCTGGATACCAAGTCCGACCAGCGCGGCAGCCTGGCGGAGTTTATCAAATCATCGGCCATGGGCCAAATCTTCGTCAGCCACACCAAGCCGGGGGTGACGCGCGGCGATCACTACCACCGCACCAAGGCGGAGAAGTTCTTGGTGGTACAGGGCACCGCCGTTATCCGCTTCCGCCACATTGAAAGCGATCAGGTCATCGAATACAAGGTCCGCGGCGAGGAGTACAAGGTTCTTGACATCCCGCCAGGCTATACCCACTCCATCGAGAACGTGGGGAATGATGACCTGGTAACCCTTTTCTGGGCGTGCGAGATGTTCGACCCTCAGAAGCCGGATACTTACTACGAAAAGGTTTTGGTTTAGATGGTATCCAATGATATGCAAGGCCTCTTGATGATTCGAGGCATTATTTGGAAGGAATTCACACTTCGTGGTGACATATGAAAAAGTTCAAAGTAATGACGGTGGTGGGAACCCGGCCGGAGATCATCCGTCTGTCACGAGTAATGGCGACCTTGGATCGCTATGTGGCGCACACCATCGTGCATACAGGCCAGAACTATGATTATGAGCTCAACCAGGTCTTTTTCGATGATCTGGGGCTCCGAAAACCCGACCACTTTTTGCATGCCGCCGGAAAATCGGCCTGCGAAACCATCGGGCTGATCATTGCGCACGTCGATGAAGTGCTGGGCCGGGAAAAACCCGATGCCCTGCTAGTGCTGGGCGATACCAACTCTTGTTTGGCGGCCTATCCGGCCAAGCGGCGCAAAGTGCCGGTCTTTCATATGGAGGCTGGCAACCGCTGTTTTGACCAACGCGTGCCCGAGGAGATCAACCGCAAAATCGTGGATCACATCAGTGACATCAACATGCCGTACAGCGATATCGCCCGGGAATACTTGCTGCGGGAGGGATTGTCGCCGAACCGGGTCATCAAGACCGGCAGTCCCATGTTTGAAGTTTTGAATTACTATGCCGAGAAAATCGAATCCTCCGATGTGTTAACCCGTCTTGGGCTTGAGCCGGAGGCCTTCTTCGTGGTCAGCGCTCACCGGGAAGAGAATATCGACGCGCCGGTCCAGTTTCGTAAATTGAGCGAGGTGCTTAACCAACTCGTCAAGACCTATGGTCTTCGTGTGATCGTCTCTACCCACCCGCGCACGCGAAAGCGTATCGAAGCCGAGGGGGTGACATTCAATCCCTTGGTGGTGTTGATGAAGCCGCTGGGTTTTTGCGACTATGTCAAGCTTCAGGTCCAGGCCAGGGCGGTACTTTCCGACAGCGGCACCATCAACGAGGAGAGCAGCATTTTGAATTTTCCCGCCTTAAACATTCGCGATGCCCATGAGCGTCCCGAGGGAATGGAGGAAGGGGCCGTCATGATGACGGGCCTGGATTGGCGGACTGTCCAAACTGCTTTGGGGATTTTGCAGCATCAAGGCCGGGGCGACCGGCGGACCCTACGCCGGGTCGCCGATTACGGCATGCCCAATGTCTCCGAGAAGGTGGTTCGTATCATTCTCAGCTACACCGCATATATCAACAGGGTGGTCTGGCAGAAACTATAGCAAGGCATTCATCCAGTGGGTGAATTACGGATCTTTTGTTCGGCAAATTCAGCCCAATTGAATTTTTGATGTGCCAGCGTGGCTATGCTTGTTTTAAACCCAGTATGAAACTCAATATTATACACCGCTTTCGGGGTCGACGTATCCTCTGGCGCGATGATCATCAGGTGCTGGTTGGTCAGGGCATGAAACTTCTCAAATACGCGGATCTGGGTTCAAGGCCGGTCTGGTCCGCCGCCCTGGGAACGCCTCTGGAGAGAGCCCTTGCGCTTTACCGGCCCCTGCGGCATCTGCTGCGGGTAGGCATTCACCACTGCGCGCCTTTGCCTGATGGCGACTTGCTGGCCGTGTTGCGCAAAAGAGTGCTTCGTATCAGAACCGATGGACGCGCCGAAGTAGTGATGCGGATTCACCGGGGCAACAAGCCGGCCAGCAAGGGGGTATGCGTTACCCCCGACGGGGCTGTGTTGATCAGCGAGTATGCTCAGAACCTGCAGCGAATCCTGCCGGTGTCGCTTTATCGCAGTGTGGACGGTGGCCTGTCATTCGAACGCATATTTGAATTTGCATCCGGGGATGTGCGCCATATTCACTTCGTGCAATGGGACCCCTATGAAGCGTGTCTGTGGATGGGCACCGGCGACAGCGACAGCGAGTCGCGTCTTTATCGCAGCGGAGACAACGGCGAGAATTGGGAGTTGATCGGCGGCGGTAGCCAGCTCTGGCGGGCCGTGGGTGTTGCTTTCCGGCCGGAGGCGCTTTACTGGGGCACCGATGCGGGCTACGACACCGGTGCCCATCCCAACCATGTGATGCGGTTGGATCGTGCCACGGGCGAATTGTCCAAGCGCCATGATCTCCAGGGGCCCTGCCACGGCAATGCCGCGCTGGGGGACGATACCCTGCTGGTCACCACGGGCGTGGAGGGGGGGCTTAACGAGAAGGACCGCTTCGCCCATCTGTGGATGAGCGTCGATGGGGCCCGCTGGCATGAACTGCTGCGCCTGAAAAAGGATTTTTGGCCCAGGCTCCTGCAGTTCGGTGTCATCCGGTTCCCGGGCGGCAATTCTTCCAAAACCGATATCCTCTTCACCGCTCTGGGCCTCGCCGGTTCCGGTGAGACGGCTTTCGCTGGGCAACTGCTGTGAATATTCTTTTTGCCACAATTGCCTGGCCTGAAAACGGCGAGCGCAACATCTACACCGATTTGATGGATGAATTTGCCGCTGCAAAACACCATGTCTTCATCTTGGGCGTCAGGGAACGCCGCTGCGGCAAACCCACGGAGTGTCTGCAGGAAAACGGTTTGCAGGTTTTGCGGGTGCGTTGCGGCAATCTTCAAAAGACTTCCATCCTGGAAAAAGGCGCTTCTCTTTTACGCCTGAATACTCAATTGCGTATGGCCCTGGCGCAATATTTCACAGCCATACGTTTTGATTTGATTATCTATTCGACGCCGCCGGTCACTTTGTCACCCCTGATGAAAAAGCTCAAGACCCGTCACCAAGCCAAGATATATCTACTGCTGAAGGATTTGTGGCCTCAGGGGCCGGTGGACTTGGGTGCCCTGCGCAAAGGCGGACTGGTTTGGCGCTATTTTCGGCGGCAGGAAAAAATCATGTTCCAGGATGCGGATTTCATCGGCTGCATGTCGCCGGCGGGGGTTCGCTATGTGCTGGCGCACAACCCAGGACTGGACGCTGCCAAGGTAGAAGTGTGCCCCAATGCCATCCGGCCGAGCGTACTTCAGCCCAGCGGCAGAAACCGAATTCGGGAAAAATACGGGATACCACTGGATGCCGTGGTCTTTCTGTTCGGCGGCAACCTTGGAAAACCCCAGGGATTGTCTTTCCTTATCGGGGCCATCGAGGCTTTGGGGCAGCACCCCGGCGTTTATTTCCTGATTATCGGGGCAGGGACCCATTTTCCCCTGTTGCAGGATGCCTTTGAAAGACTCAAACCCGCCAATGCCGCTCTTTACAGCAGACTGCCCAAACAGGACTACGATCTACTTGCCGGCGCTTGTGATGTGGGTCTGATTTTGTTGGATAAGCGCTATACCATTCCCCATTTTCCTTCCCGGCTGCTTTCCTACCTTGATGTAGGCATACCGGTACTGCTGGCGGTGAACCGGGCCACCGATATCGGTGATGTGGTCGAGCGGGCCGGATGCGGCTGCGTCGTCGAGCATGGCGACCTGCAAGGATTTGTTTCGGCCGTGCGCTATTTGGCGGAGAATACAGGCCAACGTCAGGAAATGGGGTGGGCCGCCAGGAAGTTGTTGGAAGATCAATACACCGCCCGTCTGGCCTATGACACCATCAACCGGCGCGTTGCGCCACCCGGAAGCCATGACAGCAATTAACATCAGACTGCACCGGTGCGAGGACGATTCCCAGATTTTTGATATGCAGCAGATGGTCTATCCGGATCATCCGCTTTACCGGGACCGGTCCTTGACCGCAAAGTATTGGCAATGGCGTTACTTCAGCAACCCGGCCATTCAAAGCTTTGTCTTCGTTGCCACGGTTGACGGTGGCAAGACCATTGCCGGCATGCGCCCCTTGTCCATCGTGTCGGTGAAGGTGGGACAACGAATCAGAAAGGCCTTGTGGTTGACGGCGGTAATCACCCATCCGGCCTATCGCAAGCGGGGTATCTTTTCTGCGTTAGTAAAACACTCACTGCAGCATGCCAAGGATATGGGGGTGGATATAGCCTATACCTTCCCCAACCACAATTCATACCCCATCTACCAGAAAAAGCCGCAATGGCGAACGCTGGCAAATATACCGATTCTTGTACGTCCTTTAAACTACCGAGGTCTGGTGCTCAAATCGTTTCGGCGCGTTTTGGGAGCGGCTGAAAACCATGAAATCAGGCAGACGATGCCATCCTTCGCAGATGCGGATCTGCATAACGGAGATTCGTCGCTTTTCCAACTGCGAATGACCCGCCATGTGGATCATGAGTATACCCGGCTCTGGGATAATGTCTCCCAGGAGATTCAGGTGGCGTTGCCGCGGAATCGGGACTATTTGAAATGGCGCTACTTGGACTGCCCCGTTCTGCCCTACGAATTGATCGAGGCCAGGGATGCCCATCAACGGCTTTTGGGGTATACGGTGATCGGCCTGCAGAACCGTCAGGGGATGGCTATGGGTTTGGTGGTCGATCTGCTTTTCTACAGCAACGCCACTAGGGCCGCGCAGTCGCTGCTCAAGGCGGGCTTGAGGCGTCTGAAAGCCCTCGGCGCCGATCTGGCCTGTGCCTTGCCGGCAAACAATCCGCGTTTGAGGCGCCTGCTCGCCAGGCAGGGGCTGCGGCCTCTGCCCAATTTCATCCGGGGCGGCCGGGTGAACTTTATTGGCACCATAATCAATCCGGGATTGGCTTCGGATGACCCTTTTCTGAATTTCGACAACTGGTATCTCACGTGGGGCGACACGGACAACGCATGACACAAGAATCCACAGGTCCGGGATCTGCCCTGATGCATCTTTGTGCCATGACGGTAGACGTGGAGGATTTCGATACCCTGGCGCTCAGGGGCTATCTGGGACGTTCCATCAAGCCTCGGCGGGCGGTCATTCGTGGCACACATTTGCTTCTGGAACGTTTCGCGCAGTTTTCCGCCAAAGCGACCTTTTTTTTCCTGGCAGAGGTGGCCGAGGCCTATCCCGCATTGGTTCGGTCCGTGGTGCAAGGGGGGCATGAAATCGGCGTCCACGGCTACTCGCATCGGAAGTTTTTCAATATGCGCCCCAGTGCCGCCTTCCATGAGGTTTACAAGGCCAAGCGTCTGATAGAGGATATCATCGGCTCGGAAGTAAAGGGACATCGGGCCCCGGCTTTTTCAATCGGCCCTGACACGGCCTGGGCTTTTGAAGTCCTCGGACGCGCGGGCTTCAGCTATGATAGCAGTGTGATGCCCTTTCGCGGAAGGCGATACGGTTGGCCGGGATTTCCGGAGCGGATTCAGCGCATTGAAATCAAGAACGGGTTGTCGCTGATCGAGGCGCCTATGCCTCTCATGCATTTTGGTGGCGTTCAATTGCCGGCAGGCGGTGGTGGGTATTTGCGTCACTTTCCCTACTGGTATACCACCAGAGCCTTGAAACGCGTCCCGTCCGGGCAACCCATTATCGCCTACCTTCACCCCTACGATGTCGACACGGTATCGACCTATGGTGATTTGCACAAGCATTTAAGATGGTCGGGTATTGCCCAGCGACTCTACCTGCGCCTGCAATACCGGAATCGGCACACCATGATGCCGAAATTGAACAGACTGATGTCGGATTTCAAGTTTACCAACTTATCCCATGTTATTGATCAGGTGGTGCAAAATAACATGGTGGGAGCCTGAGTAGGGACTGGGTGGGCAAACAGTTTTTTGATCTGGTTTTGACAGTTCCCGCCTTGGTCGCGGCGTCGCCGTTCATCGTTCTGATCGCCGGGCTGGTGCGGCTGAAGATGGGGCGCCCAATTTTTTTCCGGCAGGTCCGGCCCGGT
>JABDRH010000206.1 GCA_013041835.1 Desulfatitalea sp.
CAGCCGGGTGAGATGGATCGGCGCATAAAAATGTGAAGTTATTTTTGCGCGAGCCCTTAAGCCTCAGGTTGCAGGTGTTCGGGCACCACCACCATTTTTAACAGCAACGGCTTGAGAAACGACCAGCGGATACCGATGTGGAATACCTCTTCCAGATCCCGGATGGCGTCCCAACAGTTGTGGCAAGGGGTAATGACCAGTTTGGCGCCGGTGGCCAGGATCTGGTCGCGTTTGACCTTCAGCCCCACGTTGCGCTGCTGACGATAAAGACCGATGCCGTTGAGACCGCCGCCGCCGCCGCAGCAGAAATTGTGTTCGCCGCTCGGCTTCATTTCCCGGAAATCTTCGGCGATATGGTTCATGATCTCCCGCGCGCAGGACCGCAGGCCGGCATTGCGGATGTAGTTGCATGAATCCTGGTAAGTGACCGGCTCTTTGATCCGTTTGGCCGGATCGATCTTGAGTTTGCCGGTGCGCAGGGCTTCGGCCACCCACTCCACGTAGTGAAGGGTCTCAACGGGCGTCTTGCCGCTTTTCAGGCCGGCCCAGTAGGGCCCTTCGATGACGGTGGCGCGGTAGGCGTGCCCGCATTCGGTCACCACCATGCGTTTGGGCTTCAGCCGCTGCATGGCGTCGTAGACGCTTTCCACCTGAAGCTTGCAGCCGGACCAGTCGCCGGCGAACATGGCCAGGCTGGTCTCTTCCCATCCCTGGCTGGGAACGGTCCAGTTTTCGCCGGCCAGATGGAACAGCACGGCGGCTTCGGCCAGATCCTCGGGATAATGCTTCACTTCCCTGGCATTGACGGTGTAGATGATGTCGGCGTTGGGCTTGTCCACGGGAAACTGCAAACCGGGCCATTCTTCTTCATACTCTTCGCACATCCATTCACACGTGTCGACCCAGTCCTCGGAGGTGACATCCATCTGGGCGCGGTAGATGCGGTGCATGCCCGAACCGATTTTCAGTTCCCATGGCACGAAGCCCTGGTTGAACAAAAGCCCGCGCAGGTAGCTGAACATGATGCCCATGTCAATACCGAAGGGGCAGTAAAGCCCGCATCGGTTGCAGCAGGTGCAGCGGGACCAGGCCGTGTCCATGGCATAGTGCATAAAGTCGTTGTCCACCTTGCCTTTGCACCGCACCAGCGCTCCCAGGGTCGATTGGATTTTGTAGGAGGGCACCTGGGTCGGATCGCGGTCATTGGCCAGGTAGAAAAAGCAGCTATCGGCGCACATGCCGCAGTGTGCGCAAATTTTCAGCCAGGAGCGCAACCGCGATTTGAGCGTTTTTTCAATGGCGGCCCACAGGGCATCGCTGTCCACGTCGAGCTGCCGCATCTGTTCGTAATACTGCTTGCCGCTCTTGTCGTTCAACAACGCCTGGAGTTGTTCCTGGGTGTCCACGGGAGTTTTGTTGCATAGCGTTCCGTCAGGCATAGGACTATCCTTTAAAATGGCGTCACGTCATTGATAAACATCATTGATCCCAACACCCGGCATGATGACTACCACGGCATTCCGGCACTTTTCATGCCGCCGCGTTTGACACCGAAATCCATGCCCAATTGAGCCCGGGACAAAAAGAAAAGCAGAAAATGCGACAACTTGGTCAGCGGGATGGCCACGAGCATTATCTCACCGCACACGATGTGAAGGATCAGCCAAAGTTTGTAGTCGCCGATCTGGTGAAAGGCCATGAACCCGGTGAAAAAGGGCGCCACGGCAATGAGAATCAGCACGATATCGTAAGCCTTGGTCAGGATGCGCACCTCGGGCAGCGCCATACGCCTCATAAATATCAATACGGCGGCCACCATCACGGCGACGGTCATGGTATCGGCCAGCGCCTCGGGCAGGGTGGGCAGGCTGACGCCCCATCTTTCGTCGAGCAACATATTGTGCCCCTTCAAAAAGAGCGGCGTGATCAGCAGGCAGAGGTGAAACACAAAGACCAGTACCGTGAACACGGGATAAAACCGCCAACCATGCGTGCCGAAGGGAATCAGCCAGCGCATGATGGAGCGTGCGGCGCCCTTGACGCCATAGCCGACGTTGCGGCCGTATGAGACCCGGTCCATTTGCCAGTCCAGGCCCCTGATATACCAGATGAAGCGCCAGATCAGGCCGATGAAGAAGATAGTGAAGGCGATCCAGGCCAACGGTCCGGTGACAAATTCATACATGCTTGGCTCCTGCGCCGGCCAAAGCGGCGTTTGAGGTGATCGTTTTAGCCGATTTTAGTCTTTGTCCCTTTCGTTCAGAAAATACCAAAAAGCCGGGAAGGCCACTAATCCCATCACGATCAGGATGTATATGACGTTTTTGGTATTCAGCATGAACTGGTGCAGGGTAACGATATTATCCATCACAATTTCTCCACATCGGTGATGCAGTTGGTTTGCATGCAATGCCACACATTAAAGATTGCCTTTTTGTGCAAACGGCGGTCAATGCGCTTCATAATCCGGATGCGCGTGAAGTATGGGCATACGCGTCGCGATAAAGCGGAACACGAGCAGCCCGATGGTTACGATGAATACCGAAATGCCGATTTCCATCCAGTGCGGGAAGTAACGCGCCTCTGCCGGCAGATGCCAGTTGAAGGCCACCAGGGAGACGTTGAAACGATTGACCACGATGCCCAGAACGGTCCAGGCGGATGTCCATTGAATGAGGGTGGTGTTGCCCTCGCGCACGCCGATAGCGTAGGTGAAAGCCGGCAGGGCGATGAAACCGAGCAGTTCCACCAGGTACCAGGCGCCGTAGCCGGTGGCCAGGTAATGCCAGTTGTTGTCGACGGCGATGCCGATCACTTTGATAAAGAAATAACCGGCCAACACCCAGGCGGCCGCTTTGCCAAACCCCAAGGTTACATCTTTTTTGGCGGCCAGGTGTCCGGCGTCCATCTTGTGCGCAAGATAGCGGTGCGAGAGAGAACTTTCAAAAATCACCATGGAGAGGCCGGCGATAATGCTGGTGATAAAAAAGTAGATGGGAATATAGGAGGAATACCACAACGGATGCAGTTTTGAGGGGGCAATGAGAAACAGGGCGCCCAAAGAGCTTTGATGCAGCGTGGAGAGCATCACGCCGAAGATGGTCAGCACCAAGGTGAGTTTGACCACCAGGCGGCGTGCACGATTGGCGCCGAGCCATTCCAGGGCGGCCGGCGAAAATTCGATGAACAGCACCGTCAGGTAAAGCGCCACGCAAGCCGCCACTTCGAAGAGCAGGGAGGTGGTGCCCCGTGAAACGAGAAAGGGATAGGGCAGCCGCCAGGGACGCCCCACATCGTAGTGCAGAGCCAGCACCACCAGGGCATAACCGAGAAATCCGGTGAGAATGGCCGGTCGTACCGCGGCATGAAAGCGCTTCAGACCGAAGATGTAAACCGCCGCGGAAGTGACATAGCCGCCGGCGGCCAAGGCCACGCCGACGAGCAGATCGAATCCGATCCAGATGCCCCAGGGATTGTTATCGGAAAGATGCGTCACCGTACCCAGTCCCCTGGTGAAGCGCAGCACGGTGATGATGATTCCCACGACCACGATGATACCCGCCACGATGTTAAAGGGGGTAAAATACTTGGCCGGGGCTTGGTTCGCTTCCTGTGGCATATCATGTCTCCTTAAACAGCGGCGTCAGCGGCAAGGATGAAAAACGGGGAGGTCTATGCCTCTTTTTCAGATGGGGCCGCATTCTCTTTCTTCTCATTTTCTGCCGCTTTGGCCGCGGCTGAGAGTGCATTTTTGACTTCCCGTTCCACTGCCGCGGATTTCTCTTCATCGGCCTTTTTCATCGCGTCGGCCATTTTTGCCTCCGCCTCGCTGTTCGCTTGGCCCAAGGCCCTTTCCACAGCCATGGCCTGTTCTTCGGCGGCGATTTTCTCCTTGCGCCGGTTAATGGCATAAACGCCTGTAAGCAAGACAGGCCACAAACCGACGACGATGGGTACGGCACCCAGGGCGCCCGAAGTGAGTTTGGGCGCCGGCGTGGTACCCAGATCTTCGCGCAAGCCCATTTGTGCGAACGGCGTGTCGGACAGATAGAGCCAATTGGTGCCCCCCATTTCGTGCTCGCCGTAAATGTGGTTCACATAGCGGTCGGGGAAAGCACGGACGCGCTCCCGGGCCACGGCGAGTAGTTCCTCCCGACGGCCGAACACGAGCGCCTCGGTGGGGCAAGCGGCGACGCAGCCGGGCAGTTTGCCCGCCAACAATCGGGGATGGCACAGGGTGCATTTCATGACCCTAGGGTCGAGCGCTTTGTGATATTCATAGGCCGGAATCTCAAACGGGCAGGCGATCATGCAATACCGGCAGCCCACACACACATCGGCATTGTACACCACGGCCCCTTCCGGGGTTTTGGTAAAGGCATTGACAAAGCAGGCCGAAGCACAAGCCGGTTCCAGGCAATGGTTGCACTGGTCCTTGATGAAGCGGGGTGACCGATCGTCGCCGGCATCCTGTCGGTTGACGACGGTGTAGGCGCCGGACGTGGTGCGCCGCTTACGATCCAGGACCGTTAGATCGTCGAACGGCTGGTCCGGACCGGGCAGGTCGTTGACGCGGTTGCAGGCCGCCTCGCACCGACGGCAGCCGATGCAGCGGGTGATGTCGTGCAATACCCCTTTGCTGTCTTTGTAGCCTGAGAACTGCCGCTGGGTGGCGGCGCGGGCGGTGGCGGCGGTGGCGCCGGTCATTCCGGCGGCGCCCATCCAACCCAGAAATTGCCTGCGGGAAATCGACATATGTGTCACCTCAATCGTCGTGACGGGGGTTGGCCCGTTCGGCATGGCAGGCTCGGCACTCCCGCTTCGCCGGTTTTTCAATGCCCATCCGCTCATGGCATTGCATACACTGTTCGTGAAAAGCAGCCATCAAGCCGGGCCGCGTCAGGTTCAAGGCGTCTGAAGTGCGGCCGTGGCATGATCCGCATTGGGGCGGTTTGAGTGACGACGGACTGTTGTGGTGACAGCCCTGGCATAGGGTGGTCGGTGCCGTATGAAAGACGGCAGCCAGGTTGTCGTCCCGAATCATCTCGGCCATGCGATTGTAAATGCGCCGGTGAGGCATGCGCACCGCTTCGTAAGCGTCCTTCAGATGGCCGATGGTTACCGTTTCGGGAATATCGTTCTGATCCGGCGGCGCTTCTTGCTGGCGGCGTTGGTAAATCATGGCCGCGGCCAAAGCGCGCAGGGATTCATCATCCGAGGGACGTTGCACGGGCGCTTCCTGGGGGATATGACACACCCGGCAGGCGGTTTCGGAAGCCCACACCCGCTGGGCCGGCATCGCCGCATGGCATCCAGCGCATTCGGGCCGTGCCTTTTTCCGATTGTGGCACCCCACACAGCTTCTTTCCGAATCCGCCTGGTGCATGGCTTGGGCCAGTTTGACCTGGTCGCCGTCCGGATCGCCTTCGAGGGTGTGGCATTTAACGCAGGCGCTCAAGGCGGCATGATGGCAGGTGCGGCAATTGCCGCCGACCTTTTCATGCTGTTGATGATCAAAGGGCACCACCGCCATACGGTCGATCGTTTTCGGTTCGCCGGCCGGCGGTTCGCTCCGGTGGGCTTTTACCAGCGTCTTATCGGGCTGGTTGCGCTTGAGCCGGGGCACTTGCTCCGGACGGCTGATCAGCGCCTGTCGCTGCGGATCATGGCAGCCACCGCAGTCGATGGGTCCGGAAATCTCCTTTTGGGCCCGTTTGGCGCGATGGCACGCAATGCAGCCGCGGTGGGCCGCCGTCTGAAAAGCGCTGCGGTTTTCTTCAGTTTGTTCCTTATGGCAATAGCGACATGAGCCCTCTTCACCCTTGGCGTAGTAGAGCTGTTGCGTTTCGGCGTTGTAGGCATGGTGACAGTGCCGGCACTCATTGTCCGCGGCTTTGGCGTGACGATGGTGCAGCGCCGCGTCCATGCCCATGGGATTGTGCTCGATCAAAACCTCGGCCTCGGCCACATGGCACTCACCACAGGTCACCGGTCCGCTCCGGATGTCACGCTTGCGGTAATCGACATGACAGGCAATGCAATCGTCGTGGTAGACCGCCATGGCGGTGGTCTTGTCCACATCCGCGGCGCGCCGATATTTGAGGGAAAGATATTTTTCGCCCTTGGGATGACACGCCAGGCAGTCCTTTCCCTGCTTGGCCACCGCCTCGGTATGACGGTCATGGAAAAAATAGACAGGCGGACGTTCCAGCGGACCAAAAGCTTTTAAGCCGTCGATAAGGATGGCGTCGGCCCGTTTATCTGCTTCCGGTGCCGATGCCGATGTTCGGGCGGATGTCAACCCGGTGACGAGCGCAATCAGGATGAGGCCAGACGCCGCCCATAAACCAAATCCCTTGATTTGATTCAAGCCTTTGCCCATTCGTGCAGATATTCGCATGCCAACACCTCGGCCCATTGATGGTGCAATCATACCGTACGCAGGGTGTCCAGTTCACGGTCCGGCGCATTTTCAGTGAATCGATCCGGCAACCTCCAGCAAGCAGTGGGAAATGGCCCGGGCGGCGGTAGTGGCGGAAGCTTTGACCGGTCCCCGGCCGGCCCTTTTGGCCAACTCGTATGCAGCGCGCAATTCGTGTCAGCCCCTTGTGAAAGGTGTCCGCATATTTTTAACAAACCTAGCTGACGAAGTGATTTAAGAACAGAAACGCAAAATGGTCCACATCGTCGGCATTTTCACCGGGTCAGCAAATGCGATGAGACCACTTCGGCACATGTCTTGATCCTATAGTCAAGAAGTCCTTGGCGGGTCAACACTTTTATCGAGTCGCCAAATGCCGCGTGCTGCCTTGACCCAAGCCGCCATCTGCCATTTGCGGATGGATGGGATTTATGATATGAACGCAACCGCCTTCATGCGTGGAGGATCGGTAGGCTAAATCGTGAGGAGGAGGTTGAAACCATGGGTTCATTGAATCGTATAGCGCCCTTTATCGTGCTGCTTGTCCTATTTGCATTGCTCCAGGGCGCACTGATCGGAATGGAGACGGTCCAGACACCGGCCTCCGTCGCCGCGGCGTTCGCCAAAGACTATTACTACCTGGATGCCGACATGCAAAAGTGGCTTTGCACCGGACAGGGCGATCCCCAAGCGATGGTGGACAACTACCTGCACCAAAAACGTGTGGAAGCGAACCGCCGCGGCTTCAAGCTTCCCTACCTGCGCCACCTGTTTACCCACCTTCACGTGGAGACCAGGCATGTGGATGATGCCGGCACCGTGGCCGCCGTGCATGTCCGTGGCACAACGCGGGTGGGCATTAATCCGGCATTTATGGTAATCGGCAAGTTGTTTGACCTGGGTGAGAATCATGAGGTGGATATCACGCTGGATCTGGTCCGGGAAAACGGCCGGTGGCGGGTTTGCCAGGACATTCTTGCGTTGTGATGGTGACCCGGCTATTTTTTTGAAGAACCGTTTACCAAACAGCGGCGCCTGTTCTGATCTGGTGATGCCATGACGCTCGGTGAGTATCAAAAAAGGGTGGATGCCTGGGTCAAGCAATTCGGTGTTCGCTATTTCAACGAAATGACCAACCTGGCCATTCTCATGGAAGAGGTGGGTGAAACGGCGCGCCTGATGGTGCGTATGTATGGCGAACAAAGCTTCAAGGGTGAAGCACGAGGGACCGAAGACCTGGCTGATGAGTTAGCCGACGTGCTGTTCGTGGTCACCTGTATCGCCAATCAGACCGGTGTCGACTTGACCCAAACCCTTCGGCGCAATCTGGACAAAAAATCCCGACGCGATCACCGGCGTCACCGGAACAACCCCAAGCTGATGGAAAGGCCGGCGGTGCCCTGAGCGTACAGAAAAAAAGTCCCCCATCTGCTTGTCTTTGCACTCATCTATGGCGTTACATCCATCGGCACGTATCCGGGAACATGGGTGGCCATATTATCTGCCAGCCCAAACCAAACGGTCCGGTTTGTCCCCCCGGGGCGGACCCAACCCGAAATGATCACGTCAGCGATTTCATCCAACCCTCGAATCAGGGAGTACGATGCATGACCAAGTCCGCGATCAACAAATGGGTCATTTTGCTGCTGGTGGTTTTCATATCCGCGCTTTTCCTTTCGATGATCCGCCAGTTCCTCATGGCCATTTTCATGGCCGGCCTTTTTTCGGCCTTGTCGTTGCCCATCTATCGGCGGCTGCTGCGCTGTTTCCGTGGGCGTCGAACGCTGGCTTCGGCATCGACGCTGTGTATTGTGGTCTTGCTGGTCCTTTTGCCGCTCGGGGTATTGATGAGCATCGTGACCGGACAAGCCATCAAGGTGGGGGAAGCGGTCAGGCCTTGGATCTCCCAGCAACTTTCGGAACCGGATGCGGTGACCAACGCCCTGAAGGCCCTGCCATTTTTCGATGATATAGCCCCATACCGCAAACTCATCCTGGAAAAAGCCGGCGCCATGGTGGGGCAGGCCAGCCGTTTTCTCATCGACAGGCTTCAATCGGCGGCGCTGGGAACGGTCAACTTTTTCTTCATGCTTTTTATCATGCTTTACACCATGTTTTTTTTCCTCATGGATGGCGGCAAATTAATTCAAAAGATCCTGTACTATCTGCCGCTGCAGGATCATGATGAACGCCGCATGCTGGATCGTTTTACTTCGGTTACCCGCGCCACCATCAAAGGCACCGCCGTTATCGGCCTCATCCAGGGCACGTTGGCCGGGGCGGCATTCGCCGTGGTGGGCATTCCCAGCGCCGTATTCTGGGGTGCCGTCATGTCCGTGCTCTCATTTATCCCCGGCATTGGATCAGTCCTGGTGTGGGGACCGGCGGTGGTGATTCTGGCGGCTGCCGGCCACTTTGCCAAGGCCATCGGG
>JABDRH010000207.1 GCA_013041835.1 Desulfatitalea sp.
GAGCCGGGACAGTCATGTCAGACAGCATCTGTTTTCCCGCCAAGATGGCTCATGGACATATCATTGATCTTCAAAAAAAAGGGGTGGACCGGATTTTCTATCCCATTGTAGTGTATGAGCAACCGGAGCAGAAAGGATTTAACAGTTTCAATTGCCCCATCGTCACGGGCTATCCCGAAGTCATCAGAAGCGCTGTGAATCCAGAAGACAAGTTTGGCATTCCATTTGACACCCCAGTGATTTCATTCAAGGATATTTCACTTCTTGAAAAAAGCTGCAGGCAATATTTCAATTACCTGGGAATAAGTCGAAGAGACTTTAAAGCCGCGTTTAAAAAGGCCCTTAAAGCCCAAAAGGATTTTAAAACTGGCTTAAGGGAAAAAGCGGCAGACATTATCAATGCAGCATCCAAAGAGGACAGGCAAGTCATTATGCTCGCTTGTCGTCCATATCACATAGATGACCATATCAATCACGGCGTTCCTGATATGTTGGCCAAAATGGGAGTGGATGTTATTACCAGCGATTCAACGCCTTTAGTTGAAAATCTCAATGACGTCGCCGCATTGACACAGTGGGCATTTTCAAATCGCTTGTACAACGCCGGCAAATTCATAAACAAGAACCACCATCTGGAAATCGTGCAGCTCAACTCATTTAGCTGCGGTTTGGATGCCATTGCCATCGACGTTCTGTCCGAAATACTCACCCGGTCAGGAAAGAATTTAACGGTTTTAAGAATTGATGAGATTGAGAGCCCCGGCTCCATAAAATTGAGGTTGAGGACGCTGGTTGAGACCCTTGCAATCCAAAAACAGCAATCCATGAAAAGAAATTTGCCAAGCGTAAAGTCACTTCCCGTTTTTCAAGACAGGGACCGAAACAGGAAGATTCTGGTGCCTTTCTTTTCAAAGTTTCATTCGCCCTTTTTAAAAACGGCCATAAAGGCGATGAACTATGACTTTGAAGTCTTGCCCCCGCCTGATGCAAAATCGCTTGAGATCGGATTAAAATATACCAATAATGAAATCTGCTATCCTGCCATTATCGTTGTGGGCGACATCCTAAAGGCCCTCCAATCCGGAAAATATGACCCTGATCAGGTCGCCGTCGGCATCACGCAAACGGGCGGTCAGTGCCGGGCCAGCAACTATGTTACCCTTTTAAAGAATGGCCTTTTGAGCGCTGGATTCAGCAATACACCGGTTGTTACGGTTCATTTTAAAAGTGACACCCTCAATGAACAACCTGGATTTCGTTTCAGCCGATACCAGCTTATAAAGACCGGATTGCTTTCTCTCGTATTTGCCGATGCCCTCTCTTTAATGTATCACCCCATGCTTGTCCGTGAAAAAGAAGCCGGCGGCGCTTGGCGCATTGTACAGAAATATTTTGATCTATGGCACACGTATGATGACATGAATCAGGACAAGGCAATCACACTGATACAAAAAGCCGTAAACGAATTCAATCATCTGCCCAGGCATGATGGGCGTTACCCAAAAGTGGGTATCGTTGGAGAAATATACGCCAAGTATAATGATTTTTGTAATTACAACATTGTAAACTGGCTGGCGGAGCAAGGTATGGAAGCTGAAATACCGTGCCTGATCAATTTCTTTTCACAAAGTTTCATCAACTCTCGAATCGATATTAAAGAATATCTCACAAAAAGAAATATCTTCATGCCGATCAACAGTTTGTTGCTCGGGATGCTGCGAAATTTTTTAAAGCGTGTGGACTTGGTCCTCAAGGATTTTCAATTCTACAGGCCTTTTCCGGACATTGAGGATATCGCGGACAAGGCATTAAAAGTGGTTGATCTTGCAAACCAGTATGGCGAAGGGTGGCTCATTCCCGGAGAGGTTATTAGTCTGGCGGAAAGTGGGGTGGAGAACATTGTATGCCTTCAGCCATTTGGTTGTATCGCCAACCAGGTGATTGCAAAAGGAATTGAGAAAAGATTAAGAGATCTGTACCCAAATCTGAACATCCTTTTTCTGGATCTGGACGCGAACACCAGCAAGGCTAATTTTTTCAATCGGCTTCACTTCCTTGTTCAAGGCGCAAAAACAAGCAAGGCGTTTCAATCGGACTGCCATATCGGGCACGACTTAGGGTGTGCATAAAAAACAATATCGGTTAATCTTCCTTCCCTTTCATCTTTTCGTTATAAACAAAATACCACTCAATCACCGAATTTTCCAATTTGTAATAGTGAAAAAGATAGAAAATCGACAGTATCAATAGCAGTAAAAAAACAATAAGAAAGGCAGATAGTTTGATGGTCAGAAAAAGAACCAAAAAAATCAAGGTGAATAAAAAAACAAACAGCATCACTATAAGGTGAACAAGCCGCTCATGCTGCAGAAAGCTTATCTGAGTCAGATGAAAAGATATAAATTCATTATCATACGCACGATTCATCAACCGCAATTGATGGTCTTTAATGAATTGTGTGACTCCCCGCATGATCTGACGCTCCTGTTGTCCCCTATAACTATCAGCCATGATCGGATTCGAACAAGCCGCTCAGCGTTCACAAATATGCCCGTACAGGTGTCCCAGTTCGGGGAAGATGAGCGCCTTGCAAGCCAATTGGCAGGCTTTCAGGCTGCCGGGCAGACAAAAGACCAGGCATTGGTCCATCACCCCGGCCGTGGCCCGGGAGAGCAGGGCGGCCGAATCAACTTGCTCGAAGCTAAGCTGGCTGAAGATGGGGCCGAAAGCGGTCAACTCTTTCGACAGCAAGGGTTTAACGGCTTCGAAGGTGACATCCCGCGCGGTGATGCCCGTGCCGCCAGTCATGATGATCGCCTGGGGCGAGGGCTCTTCCATCAATCGGGTCAAGGCCTGGCGAATGGCGGTGACTGCGTCGGTGACCATCTGGTGGGCCACCACCGGGTGTCCTTCCCGAATGGCGCGTTTTACGATCCACTGGCCGCTGACATCCTCATCGAGGGTACGGGTGGTCGAGATGCTTAGAACTGCCACTTTCAAAGATGCCGGTCCCTTGGCACGATGGATATGGTGACTTCCCATGACGCTATTTGCTCGCCAGGACGACTTGATCCCGACCGTCGCTTTCCTGAAGTTGTACGTTGATCATTTCTTTGCGTCGGGTGTGCACGCAGTGGCCTGTGTAGTTGCTTTGTATCGGCAGCTCGCGGTGGCCGCGGTCGATGAGCACGGCCAGTTCGATCCGGCTGGGCCGGCCGAAATCGATCAGGGCGTCCATGGCCGCGCGCACCGTACGGCCGGTGTAGAGCACATCATCGACCAGGACGATGTTTTTGCCCTCCACCCCGAAGGGTATGGTGGTGGTTTTGACCACCGGTTGGGCGCTCATCTGGGTCCAGTCGTCACGGTAAAGGGTGATGTCAATCTCACCGGTCTGCGTCAGCTTGCCTTCAAAAGTCTGGATGTGATGGCGCAGCCGACGGGCCAGAAACACCCCCCGGGTGTGGATGCCGATCAGGGCCATGTTGTTGCCCTTGTGCACTTCGAGGATCTCGCAAGCCATGCGCTTGAGGATGCGATCAATCTCCTCGGCGTCGAGGATCTGTTGTTTGTCGGCCATGTGCCTTGGTCCTGTGTAAAAGTTCGGGAATATGCCTTCTTTATATCAACCGGGGTTCAATTGGCAATGATTTACCCCCTCCGCAGCATAAAAAAGATGGCCGCAAGGAAATATCCATGAGTCCTGCTCAACCCACTTTTCTGCCTGCCACAGCCGATGAGTGCCGCCGGCTCGGCTGGTCGCGGCTGGATGTGATTCTGGTCACCGGGGACGCTTACATCGATACCCCCCATATGGGTGTCGCGGTGGTGGGCCGAGTGCTGGTTGGGGCCGGATTCCGGGTAGGCATTATCGCCCAGCCGGATATCCACAGCCCTGGCGATATCACGCGCCTGGGCGAGCCCGAGCTTTTCTGGGGGATCACCGGCGGCAGCATCGATTCCATG
>JABDRH010000214.1 GCA_013041835.1 Desulfatitalea sp.
GCCGGGAACCGCGGCAAGGGCATTGAAAATTTGGGCCATGGCGACCTCAACCAAGGTGTCGAAAGACGGTCTTTGTTTTCAACACTTAGCGATAATGGTTTACATTGGGCTGGGTAAAGAGAACACGGCGTGTAATTTCTCTTTGAGAAGGTCCACGCTTTGAGCGCATTTTTCCACATAAACCGTGTTGCGGCCGGCGTACGGAAGTGCACGGCAATCCGCTGCAAGACAATGGAAGATGACGGCCAGTTCGGGTCGGGCACACAGCAGCCGATTCAGGTGGTCCGCATTCGCCAAGCCAGGTATGTCTGGATCGATCACCAGGGCATCCATCCGGCCGGGACGGCGGAGCCAATTACCTAGCTGATCAGCGGTTTCAGCCGTATATACCCGGTAGCCGGCCGCGCCCAGCTCGCGCTGGACGAAATTGCGAATGTGCGGGTTACGATCCGCCACCAGTATGATCCATTGTGTCTTCATCGAATGCTTTCGATAATTTGAATTCGGCACCGCTGGGTTCACGCCGGATGGTAAAGCCCAACTTGCGGCCCAGGGCCAGCATCTGCCGGTTATCGGGCAGCACGATGCCGTGTACGTGTCGATAACCCCGTCGCTGCGAGATGGCCAGGCAGTGATGCAACAGACAGGCCCCGATGCCCTTGCCTTGCCAAGGATCTTTCACCATGACGGAAAACTCGGCGCCGCCCGCCTCGCCGGTTTCGATCACGCGGGCGTCCCCGACCATGGTCTGCAGGCCGTTATCGTCTATCAATGCCACTAATGCGATTTCGTGGGCGTAGTCGATTTGGGTAAAGCGCGCCAGCATGGCAGGCGGAAGTTGACGTAAAATTGTGAAGAAGCGCAGGTAGACGGAACGGGGCGTCAGTGATTTGAACAGCGCTTCGAACAGCGGCGCATCGTCTTTGCGTATCGGACGCACTATCAGCGGGCCCACTCCGGGCAGCTCCACCGTCACTTCATAATGGTCCGGATAGGCGAATCCGGGCGGCAGCTCGGGCAACAGGACGGTTTTGTCCACTGCGGTGTCAACACTGCGCCGCAGATAAACGGGTGTTTCGATGGTCATGGCACATTCCTCCGAATTGTTTCATCTCCAGTGCCCGCACCGCTTCCATCTCAAAGAAAAGCAATGGTCGTGCCAAGCTAATTTGGCGCACTTTTTCGACGCTTCCTCGATCCGGTCGCAACGATCCGTCATGAATAGGGCGTTTGCGCGCCAACCCTGGGGCTGACATCTTCTGCCCCGGCGCGACGATGCGGAGCGGGTGTCCATCCCTTTAACACGGTGTAAAAGATCTATGGATGTGCCCTCCAAGAAGGATCAATTATATTCATCCGGATGACACCGCGTGTTCATTGTTGTTCCCGATCGCACAGGCAGTACGATAAGCACCTCCGGGACGAAGCATCCTTGGGTGACAGCGCCCCCTTTTGCCCATAAGCCTTCTGGCACATTTTATGCTCAACTTTCGTTGACCCCACGCACGGGCGACCGGCACCTCGAATGACGGTACACGCCAAATCACGCCAGACCAAAGGAGCAAAGGCATGCATAAAAAAATACTTATTGCCACCGATGGATCCATCCATTCCCAAAATGCCATCGGCTATGCCGCAGATGCTTTCCAGGCAGCCGAGGATGTTCAATTCTGCTTGTTGAATATCCAGCCGCTCATTTCGCAATACCTGCTGGAGGCGTCGCGCACCAATGGCGAGGCATACGACACGTTGCAGAAAGCCATCAGCCACAACGCAGCGAAATCGGAGAAGATGCTTTCCAGAGATCGCATGATCCTTGTGCGCCAGGGTATTGATGAAAGGCGCGTCCAGACTGTTTCTCGGCCGCGGATGTTCGGCCAGGCCAAAGACATACTGCTGTATGCCCATCGGCATTGGTTCGACACTTTGGTTGTCGGCCGGCGGGGACTGACGCGGGTGCAGAAGGTGTTCATGGGCAGCACAAGCGCCAAGCTGATGGAGCACGCCGCTGTGCTGCCCATCTGTATTGTGGACAGTGACGCGACTCTGAACCGGATGCTGGTGGCCCTGGATGCATCGGAAGACACCATGGCCATCGTCGACTACCTGGCCATGATGCTGGCGCACCATCCCCGTGTCAGGGTGACGGTTTGCCATGTCCGGCTGGATCACAGCGAGGTCAGCGGCTATCCGAACGGCATCGGTCCCAGCCTGGCGAAACTCATCGCCCGCAGCGAGGAAAAATGGCACAGTCAATTCTGGCCAAATGCCAGGCAGCGCTTGAACTCAGCTGGTATCGGAGACGATCGCATCGAATTGATCGACCTGCCGCGAAAAGGCCGTATCGCCAAAATGATTCTAAACGAAGCGGAGACAGGACATTACGATACCGTTGTCTTGGGCCGCAGTGGCACCGGCAAGGCCTTCTACTTTGGTCGGGTGGCGCGGTATGTGTGCGAACGGTTGACAGACAAGGCCCTCTGGTTGATTGGATAAAAACCGCCAATGTCGCGCAAAAACCGGAGGGGGTAAGCCCTTGTGCCGCCAAAGGTTGTAGTGGTTTGTCACGGCTTCACTCTTGACACCGAAATCTTTCGGCTTGCATCTAGGCAACAAAAAGCATTCATCTGGCCTGCTTCACCGACGTTTGGAACATCAACCGGTATTTATCGATCTTGGCATGCAGGGTCGGCCGGGTAATGCCGAGCAGTTTCGCGGCTTGCGAGCGGTTGCCGCCGGTATGGTTGAGGGCCTCTTCTATTAAGAGCGCCGCGAAGCGGTCGATAAGCGATTCAAAAATCTGGCCGTTCCGGCGATTTTGCAGTTCTTCCCGAATCCATCGGCGCAGTCCCGCCTCGTAGTCTTGCGAAGCTGTGCCTGCAGGCCTGCAGTACTCGTCCTTGGCGGCGTTGAGGATATCGTCCCGGCTCAAAGCAACGCCGCGGTTGAAGATCAATGCCTTTTGCAGGGTATTGGAAAGCTCGCGCACGTTGCCCGGCCATGGCATTTTTTCCAAATCGGCCAGGGCTTCGCGGGTGATGGCAGGTGCTTCCAGCCCCAGTTCGGCCGCATGTTTGGAGAGGTGATAGTGGGCCAGGTCCCTGATGTCTTCGATGCGCTGGCTCAAGGGAGGCAGCCAGATGGTCACCACTTTAAGGCGGTAGTAAAGGTCTTCCCGGAACCGGCCCTCGCTGATCATGCGCTCCAGATCGCGATTGGTCGCGGCCACGATGCGTACGTCAACGGCTACGGTTTCGCGTCCGCCCAGGCGTTCAATGCAGCGCTCCTGGAGCAAACGCAGGATTTTGGCCTGCAGGTTGATGGGCATGTCGCCGATCTCATCCAGGAAAATCGTGCCGCCGCCGGCTTGTTCGATCTTGCCGATACGGCGGTGGGTCGCACCGGTGAAGGCGCCTTTTTCGTAGCCGAACAACTCGCTTTCCAACAAGGTGTCGGGAATGGCGACGCAATTGATTACCAGAAAAGGCCGTTCGGCGCGACGGCTGTGCTGATAGATGGCCCGTGCCGCCAGCTCTTTGCCGGTGCCTGATTCACCGCGAATCAACACTGTGGCATCCGTGGCCGCCACCCGGCCGATGGCTTTGTACACCTCCTGCATGGCCGGACTTTTGCCGATCATGGCGTCACGGTCGGCCTTGTCCGGCAGGCCGTCGAGGTGCACCGGCGAGCGCATGAACCGGCCGGCATTCAAGGCCTGGCGGATGGTGCTCAGCATGTTGGGAATATCGAAAGGTTTCAGGATGTAGTCAAAGGCGCCCATCTGGGTCGTCTTGATGGCCGTGTCGGTGGAACCGTAGGCGGTCATGATGATCACCGGCAGCTTGGGATCTGTCTGGTGCAGGTGTCCAAAAACCGCCATTCCGTTCATGCCCGGCAGCCGCAGATCCAGGATGACCAGATCCGGGGACCGATTCTTAACCGCCTGAATGCCGGCTTCGCCCGAGGCCGCGCTGTGTACGAGGTAACCCTCTTCGGTGAGCAGTTTTTCAAAACTCTTGCGCAGTGGGTCGTCGTCGTCGATCACCAGGATGGTGTTCATGTCAGGACTCCTTTACCGGCAGGGTGATCACGAAGGTGGCCCCTGCCAAGGCTGTTGTATCCAGGCAGAGGTTGCCGCCGTGTTCGGCCACGATGCGTTCGGCGATGCTCAAGCCCAACCCGGTGCCCTCTTCCTTGGTGGTGAAAAAGGGCTGAAAGATCTTCTCCGAGATGGCCGCCGGGACGCCCGGTCCGCTGTCGGAAAGATGCAACACGGCCAGCCGGCGCCTCTGTTGACTGCTGACCGACTCATCGATCACGATGGTGCCGCCGCGCTTCATCTCCTCGCAGGCATTGATGATCAGATTGACCAGCACCTCCTTGAGTTGTTCGGGATCGGCCACGACATCGGGCAGCGGCTCGGAACGTACGACGTCTACTGTTACTGCGTAGGAATCGAGCCTGTGAGAAAGCAGTTGCAGCGCATTGTCGACGATCGCCGACGGACTGATGGGCTGCATCACCAATTTGGGCGGACGCGAAAATTCAAGGAAATTCTGAACGATGGCGTCGATGTGACGAATCTCCTGGGAAATCACCTCGAAGTCCTCCTTCTGGGCGCGATCCATCTTCAATGCGCGGTCCAGTGAGAAAAGCCTCATCTTGACCGAGGTGAACGGATTGCGGATGCTGTGGGCCATGCCGGCCGCCAGTCGCCCCACCACGGCCATCTTCTCGGCTTGCAAAAGGGTTTCACGGCTCTTTTCCAACGCTTTGTGGGTTTGATCCACCTCCACCAACAGGGTATCGATGCGGCGTCCAAGCTCGAAAACGATGTTGCCTGTCTCGCCGGAGGGTTGGCGGCCGGCGGTGTTTTTGAGCATTCGGGATACCGGAACGAGAATCTGGTGCACCAACAGCAGTCCAAGACCAACGACCAGCACCACCTGAATCGCAATGATGGCAGCCGTTACCAGACGCAAACGGGACGACCTGCGCGCCACGTCCGCCTGGGTTTGCCGTATCCAGGCCATTTGCTGCAATTTGTAGTTTTCGCATAATTCGATGATGTCAAAGAAAAGCTGGCGCACCGTGTGGTGTAAATGCGCTCCCTCTTGGCGCTTTCCATCGCGATAGAGACCGATGACCTGATCTTTCAAACCGATATACCGGTCGTAGCGTTCGGCGATGCGTTGGATATCGGCCTTTTGAGATGCGGAATAAGAACGGTGCAGTACGCGGTTCAACTGCTCTTGAAAGACGCGGCGCTGATCGTAATACTGGTGCAACCACTGCTCATCCCCATCCAGGAAGAAGTAGGTGACAAGCCCCTTCTGATTCACCAGCGCCATTTGCAGGGCCGCCGCCGATTTGAAGGCGGCCATGTTATTTTCGATCATCTCGTTGAAAAGTCCCTGGATGCGGTGAGTGTGCCACAGGATCACGGCCTCGCTCGACAGTGCAATTACCACCAAGCCGGCAAGCAGTAAATAGATGCGCGTGCGCAGGTTAAGGCGTTGCCACACGGAGTCTCCGAAGCGCTTGTCGGGATCGGATGCCCAAGGCATCGGCCGACCTTTTGTTTCTTAAGTGTTCGTTGCCTGCAAACCACGGGCCAGTACAACAATCCAACTACCGGTTGGATCCGGCTGCTTTCCCCCGATATCCAGGGGCGGAACGCTGTCGGGTGTCGGTTGATTTCACGTGCCGCTCGATATGTTGATAGCAGACCCTCTATTCTTGATCCACACAAAACCCATGACACGGTGTAAAAAACACTGACACCAACCAATGCCCACCAATTCGGGCGAAACGTTTCGGCATGATCGTTTTTCCATTGATAATAATCGCCTGGCCGTTATTGCCGTGACCGCAGACGGTTGGCATTGTCGTTGCTGATAAGGGCATTGGCAACCCCATCAAAAGGAGCGATGCAAAAATGGCAGAGAAAATACGCGTGTTAATGGTGGACGACGAGGCGCGTTTCCGCGAGACCACCGCAAGACTTCTGTCCCACCGAGGCTTTGAGACCACCATCGCCGCCGGTGGTGAAGAGGCCCTTGAAG
>JABDRH010000220.1 GCA_013041835.1 Desulfatitalea sp.
GTAATAGGGTGCGTAGATTAAGCTGAGGGTCTCTCCGATCTGGGCCTGGTGCAGCACCGGTTTGGACAGGCGCGAACAGAACCGGGTGTTCAAATTGTCGATCAGGACCGACCTGGGATGATCCGGCTTGATGAAAGTGCCGGCCAAATCACCGGTGGCGAATCGCAGTCTTTGGGTCTGGCTCCTGAAGCCCAGGGAAAAGGGGATGGCTGGGGTGTGGACCGCCTGCTGGCTCACGTCCACGAAACGATGCTTGATGTCTCCCGGCACACAGGCGAAAAGCATGCCCTTGAACCGCCAATAGGGAAAGTAGATCAGCTCCTTGCCCGAAGGGGCGTTGTGTGGCAGCAGATAGTGAAATACATCCGGCACGCTGAGAAAGGAGCTGACACGGCAAAAGCCGCATTGAAACAACCGGTCCGTTTCGGCCAGTTCCGCCGGTGCGCCGCATTGGGGGCATTGATGTTCGATGATGAAATTGGGCAAGGTTTTTAACTTTGGGTTGTTCGTGGACAGGCGCTATCCGATCTGTTCCCCACACGCCGTGCAAAATTTCGCATCCCCTAAATTCTCCGCGTTACACCGGCCGCATTTTTTAACTTGAGGTTTCGTTTCCGCCGGATGACCGCAACGGGAGCAAAATTTGGCATTGGGCGCAAGGTTCTTACCGCACTGGGCGCACTGCCGAAAGACAAGCTGCTGGTGGCCGCACATGGGGCAGAACTTTGCGTTGAGGGGAATGGCCTGTTGACATTCGGGACAATGGGAATCCGCATCGGACTTGCGGGCAGGATCGGCGGCGCCCGCCTGGGCCAGTGGGTGGGCGAAGTACTGGGCCAGCATGGCCGGCATCATCAATCCCATGCCGGCGCCCATGCCTTCTCCGCTGGCTTCATTCTCGGTCGCTTTTTCCATGGCCATGGCCGCTTTCATCTGCATCAACTTGTTCATATCGTCGAATACCCCCATGCGGCTGCGATCGTCGATGGCCTTTTGCACTTCGGGAGGCGGGGTGATGGAATTGATGTAAAGTTGCGGCATGGCCAGTCCGAAATGCGAAAAATCCTCCTGCAACCTGCGGGCCAATCCACTGGAAAGCTCGTCATAGCGGGCCGGCAGATTTAAGATGGTGTCGATGGTTTCGCCCATGAAATCGTTAAAGCGCGACACGATCACGCGGTTGAGGTATTCTTCCACCGCCTCGGTGGTGAAGATGCCCTGGGTGCCCACCATGCGGTTGATGAAAAGCACCGGCTGCACCACCTGCATGTTAAAGACACCGAAGGCGCGTAGACGGATCAGCCCCAGTTCACTGTCTTTGTAGGCCACCGGATCGCGCGTGCCCCACTTTAAGTTGGTGAAGATCTTCATGTTGACGAAATACATCTCGGCGCGCAAGGGGCTGGTCATGCCCCAGGGGATACTGGCCAATTTGGTCAGGATGGGGATATTGCCGGTCTTTAGCGTGTGGCGTCCGGGCCCGAAAGCTTCCAGCGCCTTGCCTTTGTAAAAAAAGATCCCCACCTGGCTGTCGCGCACCGTAAGCTGCGCGCCCCATTTGATTTCGCCCGAGCCGGTTTCCGGCAGGCGATGCACCAATTCTTGTCCTGTTTCGTCAAACCATTCTAAATTTTCCAAAAATACCAGATTATTGCTTCCCATGAGGCCTCGCTTTTTGGGTTGGCGGTTAAAAGGAGGGTGCCGGACGCAGGCGTGTGCGCTCTTATGGGGCTTGAATTTCGCGTCAATCTACTTGTTTTTTAGAACAAAACATGGTTTAGCGCAATGCATAATCCATCTGGCGATGCATTCACGGTGAATAGGTAGGTTGGATATGACCCAAAAACTCGCGCTGACGCTGACGGTCCTTGTCCTGATGGTCGGTTGTGCAGGTCATAAACACAGGCCCCATGGCGAAAAACTCAGCGAGGCCATGGAAAAATCCTCAGACACCCATACGGGTGAACGCGTAATTGAGACACCGCACGGTGGGCCTCACAGCTCTGCCCATGAAACCTCCAAAACGCCTGAAACAGGTTGCCTGCCGCCGTTTTTATTCAGTACCGGAGCTGTGAACGAGGGGCGTGAAACCAAAGAAGTTTCAGTGCCGGAGACGGCTTTGCCCGAACCTATTGAACAAGACGATGTCGAACCCATACCCAAAAGTACGGCGGAACCTTCCGAAGCGGATTCGCTGGTCGTTTCTTTGGGGGGCGGTCTTGGTTTTTTCTTGCAGGACGACTTTTATCCCATGAATCATGTTGATCTGTCTTTGGGATGGTATCTGTCCGAAAAGAGCCGCTTGGAGTTGTATCTTGGATTCGGTTGGGCCCAGGTTTTTAATTCGGAAACGTTGAAAGAAGCCATCGACGGCGGCATTCATCAGTACGGCATGGGACTGCGGTACAAATATTACACGACGCCCCGGCATACTTTCCTCGGCCACTATTTCTTGGCTGGTTTTGGTCTGCACACAATGTATTGGTCCTATAGAAATACGCTTTTTGTCGATGGCCGGTCGGTCAAGTCGGACCACATCAGCGGTGTTGAATTGTTTGTCGGTACGGGAATACACCTGGTTCAGACCGACCATTTCCAGTTCGGTATCGAGGCGGCGCCCTCGTTCACCGCCTGGGGGTTCCACACGCATGAGGGGTTTGAGAACGATGTTTTCGATAACCCATTGATGCTGAAACTCCGATTGACGGCAAGCTATATTCGATAGAAAGGCCGAGCAGCCCCGGAAAAAGTATAAACGGTACCGGCGCGATTGATATACAATTTGGCGTTGTACTTTCATGATGGGTTCTATCAGAATACGACTCATGTCAATTTACATTCCATACGGAACAAGAAAGAAGTGGATATGGTGAGACGAATCATTCGCTGGGCGATTCTTTTGGCCGTTGTGGCTGCTATCGGGTTATATGCCTGGCGCGCCGCACAGCCCGAGCCGATGCAGGTCGTGGTTAAAGCAGTAACGCGCGGTACGGTGACCCGCTCGGTGGCCAATACGCGGGCGGGCACGGTCAAAGCGTGCCGCCGGGCTAAACTGTCTCCCAGTGTGGGCGGTCAGATTGCTCGCCTGCCGGTGAAAGAGGGAGATGTGGTTCAAAAAGGCCAGTTGTTGATGGGGTTGTGGAATGATGATCTGAAAGCCCAGTCACTGCTCACCGAGCGCGAAGTGGCCGCCGCCGGCGACCGCGCCCGTGCCGCATGTTTGAAAGCCGGATCGGCCCGCCGCAGCGCCGATCGGTTGATACAATTGCGCCAAAAGGACGTGGTGCCTGAAGATCGTACCGAAAACGCCGTGGCCGAGGCCACTTCTCTGGAGGCCGAGTGCAAGGCGCGTTGGACCGAAGTGCGTGTATTGGAGGCCAAGCTTGCGGTATCCCGGGCCAACATTCAACGCACCCAGTTAAATGCGCCATTCGATGGGGTGATCGCTCAAATCCACGGTGAGTTGTTTGAATTCGTCACCCCCTCGCCGGTGGGTATTCCCACGCCGCCGGCCATCGATATCATCGACAAGAATTGCTTTTATGTCACGGCCCCCATCGACGAGGTGGACGCTGCCGGCATTGACATAGGATTGAAGGCGACGATTTCCCTGGATGCCTTCCGGGACCGCCATTTCGAAGGCCGCGTGCGGCGTGTGTCCGATTTTGTGTTGGACCTGGAAAAACAAGCGCGAACGGTGGATGTGGAGGTGGCCTTCATCCATTCCGAGGATATCCGGCAGTTGCTGGCCGGCTACAGTGCGGATATCGAGGTGATTCTCGATGAGCGCCATGACGTGGTGCGCGTGCCCACGGAAGCGGTCATGGACGGCCGGCGGGTCTATGTTTTCGATGAACCCCTCGGTCGCATTGAGACACGGCGGATCGAAAGCGGCTTGTCCAATTGGGATTGGAC
>JABDRH010000221.1 GCA_013041835.1 Desulfatitalea sp.
GCCGGCGGCGGCCGCTACGACGGCCTGGTCGAGGCCCTTGGCGGCCCTGCCACGCCGGCTATCGGATTTGCCGTCGGATTCGACCGCCTGGTTGAAATTCTCAGCCTGACGCAACAAGTGCAAACACCCAAACCGCGCCTTTTCATCGCGGCCCTGGGACAATCCGCCCAGGAACAAGCCTTTCACTGGTCGGCGGACCTGGCCCGGGAAGGCGTGTTCGTGGAGATGGAACACGGCCAAAAGAGCCTGAAAGCTCAAATGAAACGCGCCAACCGACTGGGTGCCGGGTATGTGCTGATCGTGGGCGAGGCGGAACTTGCGCAAGGCAGGGCAGTGCTGCGCAATATGGCGAGCAAGGCACAACAGGAAGTGCCCCTTAATGAGTTGATCGATGAACTGAAAACGATCATCATATCATAGACCCATCCCTTTCCGCCCTCTCCTTTGCGGAGGCGGACAGGATGATGTCAAAAAGTTCATTCGAAAACAGAGAAACAGAGGAGAACACCAGTGGCTGACCTGCTTGGCGATATGCGACGAACCCACCATTGCAACCAACTCGGCGCTGAAGATGCCGGAACACAAGTGGTCCTGATGGGCTGGGTCCAGCGCCGCAGGGATCACGGCGGCGTTATTTTCGTGGACCTGCGCGACCGCGAGGGTATCACCCAGGTCGTGTTCAATCCTGAAATGGAACCTGTCGTACATGCCAAGGCCCACGGCCTGCGCAGCGAATATGTGATCGGCGTCTGCGGACGCGTGGACCCGCGCCCGAAAGGAATGATCAACCCCAACCTGGCCACCGGCGCCGTGGAAGTGACGGTCACCGAGCTGCGCATCTTCAACACTGCTGAAACGCCGCCCTTCATGATTGAAGAGGATGTGGAAGTAACCGAGGTCCTGCGCCTCAAACATCGCCACTTGGACCTGCGCCGACCCAATCTTCAGAAAAACATCATCCTGCGACACAAGACCGGCGCCGCCGTGCGACAATACCTCAATGGCAACGGCTTCCTGGACATCGAGACCCCGGTGTTGACCCGAAGCACACCCGAAGGCGCCCGGGACTACCTGGTGCCCAGCCGCGTCAATCCGGGTCAGTTCTACGCCCTGCCCCAGTCCCCTCAGTTGTTCAAACAACTACTGATGGTATCCGGGTTCGAACGCTACTACCAGATCGTGCGTTGTTTCCGGGACGAAGACCTGCGTGCCGACCGCCAGCCGGAGTTCACCCAGATCGATATGGAGATGTCCTTTGTGGGCGAAGAGGACATCATGGCCCTTTGCGAAGGTCTCATGACCTTCGTCTTCGAGGAAGTTCTCGGCGTGGCGCTGATTCCCCAGCCCTTTGCTCGCCTCACCTACGCCGAGGCCATGGACCGCTACGGCCTGGACAAACCCGACACCCGTTTCGGACTCGAGCTGGTGGAAGTCTCCGACATCGTCAAGGATTCAGGTTTTAAAGTATTCGCGGACGTCACGAAAAAGGGCGGCATCGTCAAAGCCCTCAACGCCAAAGGCTGCATTGATTTTTCCCGCAAGGAAATCGATGATTTGACCCAATTTGTGGCCGTGTACAAGGCCAAAGGCCTGGCCTGGATCAAAGTGCGTGACAACGAATGGCAGTCGCCCATCGCCAAGTTCTTTACCGACGACGAAAAAGCCCGCCTGGCCGAACGTATCGACATGCAGCCCGGTGACCTGGTCTTTTTCATGGCGGACCAGCCCGCCATTGCCAACGAGGCCCTGGGACAACTGCGCAACCACCTCGGCCGGCAGTTGAACCTCATTGACCGCGAAGCCTTTCATTTCCTGTGGATCACCCATTTTCCCATGTTCGCGTGGGACGAAACCGAAAAACGCTACGAAGCCCTGCATCACCCCTTCACCGCCCCCCTGGAAGCCGACTACGGCCTGCTGGAAAGCGACCCCGCCGCCGTGCGCTCCCGGGCCTACGACATGGTGCTCAACGGCTTTGAAGTCGGCGGCGGCAGTATCCGTATCCACGATATGGACCTTCAGTCCCGGATCTTCAAACTCATGGGCATGGACGAAGCCACCTATCAGGACAAATTCGGTTTCCTGCTCGACGCTCTGAAATCGGGCGCACCGCCTCACGGCGGCCTGGCCTTCGGCCTAGACCGACTGGTGATGCTCCTTTGCCGGGAAAGCTCCCTGCGCGACGTAATCGCCTTTCCCAAAACTCAGAAAGCCAGTTGCCTGCTCACCGGCGCCCCGTCCGAAGCCACCAAGCCCCAACTGGACGAACTGTCGATCCGCGTCAAAGCCGAAGCCAGATTATAAGGGCGAGCAAAGAATACACCGCCTTGAAAAACCGCCAATCGCAATTATTTTGCGGGCAACCCCTAAAATCAGCGATGGTCATGTATCGTCAACAGCCGAATACCGCACCACGGAACTACCGGCACCTAACGGTGACGTCGCCGAGGCCGTCATTGCGGCTATTCGCGAAATCACCCACATTGAAGACAAAGGCAAACTACCCCTGTCCATGGGCGTACGCGACAGCAGCGTCGATCTTGAGGTCAAACTGAAATCAAAAGAGGGCAAAAACAAACTGAAAATCAAGTTCAAATAAAAACCGACCCGACCACCGGCCGCAGACCGGAAACCGATTATCCTTCAATTTTGCTTGACAACCCGGGCCGGTTCCATTAAAAAGCCATTTTTCATCGGAACCATTAAGACGGCCCGTGAAGCTCTCTTTCAATTTTATTCCCCAGTAGCTCAGTCGGCAGAGCAGGTGGCTGTTAACCACCGTGTCCGTGGTTCGAGTCCGCGCTGGGGAGCCAAATTTTAATCCGCCGCTTTCGGCGGTTTTAAGTTAACGCGAAACCCTGATGGATGATTCCATCGGGGTTTCGTCGTTTTTGTAGTGTCCGCACCAGTTTATACTGCCCAACAAATCTAATCCAATTCTCCGTTTCCAAGATTCCTGCCTGGGATTCGAATGCAACCCTGGGGGGTTGGCTTCGTATCCCGAAAATGTGTCCTCCGAATTCTCCCAATCTCCGGTTAACATGCCTTCTTGGTTAACAGCTTGGCATCATTTATACCTCGAACCGACAATTCATGACTAAGTCCGGTAGGTAAGCAGTGCCTGCCGGATATTGGATCCGGTGGTGGACACATCACCAGACAGCGGAAGCGGCCGTGAAGCGGAGACCGTTGTGGGTGCCGGCGACATCGCTCCGAGCGATGCTGGACAAACCCAACCGCTTTTCTGAACGGTCGTTTCCACATCATCCCCGGCATCCACAGCAAAATCCTCCACGGCCTCGTCGAAAGGAGGATTGGATGCAAATCAACGAACACGACCTCTCTACGCTTGACCAGACGGTGGAGGAAATCTCATCGATCCTTGCCCGGGGTTATCTGCACTACGAAAAAAGCCGGCCTCTTGTCACAGAATCAGGAAGTCAGACCGCAAATGTAAAACAATCCGAAGATTCCGAGCTGTTTACAGAGAAAGGACTTGATAGTTCGGGCCGGCAGAGCGTTCATGCGTTCGCAGGTTAACGCCCTTTATGACCGCACGGTTTTACTGCCTGCGGTAACAAAAACAAGGATTGGAGATTGCAAATGGAAGCGACAGTATTTCAGCAGATCAAGGAACTCTCCCGGATGAAAGTCGGAGAACTGAGGGAGAAGTATATCGAAGTCTTCGGGGAACAAACTCGTTCTTTTCATAAGGATTATTTGCGCAAGCGCATTGCCTGGCGCATCCAGGCCCTTGCCGAGGGCGATCTGTCAGAGCGAGCAAGGCGCCGGGCAGAAGAACTGGCCAACGATGCCGATCTGAGAATTCGGACCCCTCGTGACCCGCTTGGGCCATACGCCGAACCAGAGAAGGCGAGAACGACCATCAGTCACATCTCGAATGGCCGTGATCCGCGGCTGCCCCTGCCTGGAACATTTCTATCCCGCGAATTTCAAGGCCGCGATATTGTGGTCAAGGTTCTCGACGACGGCTTCGAACACAATGGACATCGCTACAAGTCTTTATCCGCCATCGCCCAGGAAGTCACTGGCACTAAATGGAACGGGTTTCTCTTTTTCGGTATCGCCGTTAACACAGCGAGCCGGCGCGACAGCCGTGATCCGAAAAGGAGCAGTTAATGAAAAGATGTGCCACAAGAAGCCGGAGCACAGACATCGAACCGAATTCCAGAATCAATGGAACTATCCGATGTGCCATCTACACCAGGAAATCCACCGAGGAGGGACTGGAACAGGAATTCAACAGCCTGGACGCTCAGCGGGAATCGGCGGAAGCTTACATCCTCAGTCAACGCCATGAGGGCTGGATCTGCCTGCCGGATCACTATGACGACGGCGGCTTTTCAGGCGGCAACATGGAACGGCCGGCATTGCAGCGGTTGTTTGCCGATATCGATGCCGGTCACGTCGATTGCGTGGTGGTCTACAAGGTCGACCGCATGAGTCGCGCTATCCTGGATTTTGCCAGGATCATCGATCTTTTCGATAAACACAGCATCAGCTTTGTTTCGGTCACCCAGCAGTTCAATACGACCGACTCCATGGGGCGACTGACCTTGAACATCCTTCTCTCCTTTGCCCAATTTGAGCGGGAGATTATTTCAGAGCGCACCCGAGACAAAATGTCGGCCGCACGCCGCAAGGGCAAATGGGTCGGCGGCCATCCGGTATTAGGCTACGATGTGCACCCTCAGGGCGGCAGGCTGGTTGTCAACCAGGATGAAGCGGAGCAGGTGCGCGCGATCTATCAGCTTTACCTTGAACACCAAGCCATGATTCCGGTGGTTCACGAACTCCAAAGAAGAGGCTGGACCACCAAATATTGGACCACCAAGAAGGGCCGCGAACTTGGTGGTAAGCCGTTTCGCAAGGCCAGCCTTTTTCGACTGCTGACCAACACGATTTACACCGGCAACGTCGATTTCAAAGGAACCATCTACAAGGGTGAGCACGAGGCGATCATGGACGCCGAAACCTGGCAACGGGTCCAGGAAACGCTCCGGCGCAATGGCAAGACGGGCGGCGAAAGGGTGCGCAACAAGTACGGTGCACTGCTTAAGGGACTTCTCTTCTGTACGCCGTGCGGCACCGGCATGGTGCACACATACACCTCCAGGAGTAGAAAAATTTATCGTTATTACGTGTGCCTGAACGCTCAGCAGCGCGGATGGCAATCTTGCCCAAGCAAGTCCATTAATGCCCATGAGATCGAGACTGCGGTGGTCAACCATATCCGCGGCATCAGTCGCAACGAGAAGATTATAGCGGCGACTGCGGCAAAGGTTCGCCAAGAAGGCGATAGGCACATGTCAGCGTTGGAAGCTGAACAGCGCGGGGGCAAGCGCGAGCTCAAGCGGTTGAATGAAAGAGTGCAAAAGCTGGTCCGTGCATCCTTTGCAAAAGGCTCCGGCAAGGGACCGGCCCTCGATCAACTGGCGGACCTGCAAGATCGGATAAGCGCCCTGGAACAGCGAATGACCGTCATCCGAGAACAGGTCTCTTCGATTCAAAAACAAACCGTGGATGAAAATGATTTGAAAAATGCACTAGGAACCTTTGACCCGGTCTGGGAGTCCCTGGCGCCGCGGGAACAATCCCGTATCGTCCGGCTGCTCGTGGAGCGCGTCGGGTACGACTGACGGGATGGAAGGGTCACCGTCACCTTTCACTCGCCGGGCGTCAAAGCGCTGTGCATAGAAGCAGTGAAAAACAATAAAGAGGAGTTGTGATGAAACCAGTACCATCCCAGAGAACCGGACCAAGCTCGGTGGAGGTCTCCTTTATCTTTAAGCCAAAAAATCGCAAAAAGAAGCGTAGTCCTGATCCGGACGCGAGCAAAAACATCGAACCCGGAAACATACCCCGTCTCTCCAAGCTCATAGCTCTGGCTATCCGGTTCGAAGGCCTGGTCGAGCGCGGCGAGCTGAGGGACTATGCCGACCTCGCTAGGCTGGGTTATGTGACGCGGGCCAGGATCACCCAAATTATGAATCTACTCAATTTGGCACCGGACATCCAAGAGGAGCTTTTGTTTTTCCCCAGAACGGTAAAGGGTTGTGATCTGATATGTGAAAAAGATATGCGTCCCATCGCCGTTATTCCATACTGGAACAGGCAGCGCAAGATGTGGGGGGATCTCAAGAAAAGGAAGTTGGCTGGGAATTCTTGATATTATTGAAAGGGCCTTGACATGATAATGACTGTTTAGTATTAAGTAAACGTTCTACAATATGAATAGATCAGGATGTTCCTTCGAATGTGGATAATACAATGGAGATAAAGCACCATGGCTGGCAATATAAAATTTGGCAAACGACTGCGTGAACTGCGAGAGGCCAAGCTGAAAAACAATCCCAAGTTCACCTTGAGAAAGTTTGCAGAATCTGTGGGCATCAGTCCCACCTTTTTAAGCAAGGTTGAACGAGGTGAATTTGATCCGCCCAAGGCGGAAAAGATAATAAAGATGGCGGAGCTATTGGAAATCGATTCGGATGAGCTGTTGTCACTTGCGGGCAAAGTCGATCCGGAGTTGGAAAAAATTATCAAGGAACAACCGACAGCTCTGCCTGACCTGCTCAGGACCGTACGGGGTATGTCGGAAGCAGAACTTCGCAGGCTCACACAAAGGGCTCGCGATAAGGAAGATGGCTAATACGCGGAGTATAGATGGAGAAAGTTAAGTTTCTGAAGCCTGAACAGATCGAGAATGCGAGCCTGAATCTCATCGCTCAATACGAACACAAATTCGGAGCAGTGGACAAGCCGCCGATTCCTGTTGAGGAAATCCTGGAAGCCCATCTCGGACTAAGTTTCGAGTTTGAAGACTTGACCGCCACATTCGGTGTGCCGGATGTGCTCGGGGCAACCTGGATTCAGGACCAACGCGTGGCGGTTGACCAATCCCTTGATCCGTTCGAACACCCCACAAAAGAGGGGCGATACCGGTTCACCATCGCCCATGAATTAGGACACTGGGAGTTGCATCGGCACTATTTCCTGGCGGCCGCAGCCCAGCTTTCGCTTTTCGATGAAGAACCAAAACCCCCCATCGTTTGCAGGACAAGCTTCCGCAAAGCCCCCATGGAGTGGCAGGCGGATAATTTCGCTGGATACCTTCTCATGCCCGGTGACCTGGTGTTCAAGGCCTGGGAGGCACTGCACGGCAACCGGGAGCCATACTTAGCCAAAAAGGAAATGGCGGACCTTTCGGCCAGGTGGGGATTGGCGGAAAACCAGCAGCCTACCGTTGACATTGCACGTAAGTTAGCGCGTGAGTTCAATGTGTCCGGCCAGGCCATGCAGATTCGGTTGATCGGGCTTGGATTGATTAAGACAAAAGAGCCGGATCCCAGTCTTTTTTCCATTTAACCATTTCGATACGGAGGAACACTTATGACATGAATACACCTGGAAATTGATTTAAGATCAAACCAAGAAAAAGCCTCCGGGCTGTTTTTTTTGGCTGCAACTGTTTAGTGTTTAGGCCACACAGTACAGAATATGAAAGGAGGAGTTCAGTATAATGCAACAACCGTTTAATCCGAAGCGAGTGTTACGACAAATATCGAATCCGTATATCAAGGAGTATTTTGAGCGCCTGGGACATCCACTCGAAATAGATTGGGATTCAATCTCAAATACTCAGGTCGATAGTATTTTTGACGCATGGCAGGGGCTGGCCGGTGGGCCGCGTAAGACAGCCGAGATTTTGTTTCAAAATGTTCATGACATGTCCAATGAAAACGGTATCCGGGTCATCATAGAGGATGCGCACAATCACGGCGAGGATCTTGCGCCGCGTCTTGAATCCATGGAAAGTCGTTACGACAAAGCGATCTGGACCGCCATGAACAGGGCGAATATATGGGATGCCGCCGTTCGCTTCGCAAAGGCGGACACTCTTTCGTCCGGACGGTCGTGGGTGAAACGCGGAAACTTGCCTGTCGTTGCCCTAAAGCCGTGTGAAGCTGGAGTAAGCGGGCTCCAGGACGCAATGTCGGCTTTTTTCTGCGATCGGCAGGGGCGTGGTCACTATTGCAAGGTGGAGCATTTTCCGCGCGGGAATGACCTTGATTATTATTTCGTATACTTGAGCGACTATGCAGACACCCATATTAATTTCGATGGGTGCGGCTCGATTCCGGCAATATAAAATAACTGAAATATAGAGCACTTGCAGA
>JABDRH010000222.1 GCA_013041835.1 Desulfatitalea sp.
GTTCCGTTTCGAGCAGGCGTTAGCGGATACGGTGGACTGGTACTTGAGCCATCGGCAATGGGTCGATCAAGTGCGCAGCGGTGAATACCGCGACTGGATCAAGACCAACTATAGCCAAAAACGACTCACCCCGGTCGATCCAAAAGGAGTGTGAATGGCAATGAAAGGCATTATTCTGGCCGGTGGCAGCGGCACGCGCCTGTATCCCATCACCCGCGCCGTGAGCAAACAACTGCTGCCGGTCTACGACAAACCCATGATCTACTACCCTTTGTCGGTGCTGATGCTGGCCGGCATCCGGGATATTTGCGTAATCAGCACACCCCATGACTTGCCCCTTTTCCGCACCTTGTTGGCGGACGGCAGCCAGTGGGGGTTGAACTTTACCTTTGCCGAACAGCCAAGGCCCGCGGGAATCGCCCAGGCTTTTCTCATCGCCCGGCCGTTTATGGACGGCCAGCCGGTATGTCTCATTCTGGGCGACAATATTTTTTACGGGCACGGGTTGCCCGAGACCCTGGCCGCCGCAAAAGGACGGCCCGGCGCCACGGTGTTCGGCTATTGGGTGAAGCATCCCCAGCGCTATGGCGTGGTGACTTTCGGCCGTGACGGCAAAGCCACGGACATCCAGGAAAAGCCGGACCAGCCGGCTTCCAACTGGGCGGTCACCGGCCTGTACTTCTACGACGCCGAAGTGGCCGATATCGCCGCCGATCAGCAACCGTCACCGCGAGGCGAGTTGGAGATCACCGACGTGAACCGAACCTACCTGAAATCCGGACGGCTGCATGTCGAGAAATTGGGACGCGGCATTGCATGGCTGGACACGGGCACCCATGAAAGCATGATGCAGGCAGCCAGTTTTATCGAGGTCATCGAACATCGGCAGGGACTGAAGGTGGCTTGCCTGGAGGAGATCGCTTATCACATGGGTTACATCGACAAGGAACAGGTGCTCAAGCTGGCCCATCCATTGCGTAAAAACGCATACGGGCAATACCTCATTGAACTGATGGAACGTGAGGACCACGCCTGATGAACGTCATCCCCACCCGTCTGGCGGAAGTGCTGATCGTTGAGCCCAAGGTGTTTGGTGACGACCGGGGCTTTTTTCTGGAGACCTATCAACAGCAGCGCTATGCCGAAGCCGGCATCTCCTGCTCGTTTGTACAGGACAATATCTCCTTTTCCCAGCGCCATACCTTGAGGGGACTGCATTTTCAACACCCCCAGGGGCAGGCCAAACTGGTGCAGGTGTTGGAAGGAGAAATATACGATGTGGCCGTGGATGTTCGACGCGGATCACCGACCTTCGGTCAGTGGGCCGGGGTCATGCTTTCATCGGAGACCCGCCGGCAGCTCTTCATTCCGGCCGGTTTTGCCCATGGATTTTGCGTGACGAGCGCCACAGCGCTATTCATGTACAAATGCAGTGATTATTATGCGCCTGATCAGGAAAGCGGATTGTGTTGGGATGACCCGGACCTGAAGATCGAGTGGCCGGTGGCGCAGCCTCTGCTCTCCGCGCGCGATCAGGCCTTGCCCTATCTTAGTCGGATCGCCCCTGAGCGGTTGCCGCGGTATGAGGTGTGAATGAAACTTCTAATTATGGGTAGCAACGGTCAGTTGGGAAACGCGCTAATGGCCGAGGCCCGTTCGCGCGGGTGGCAGGCTCATGGCGCGGACCTGCCCGAGTGTGATATCACCCGTCCGGAGTCGCTGCACAGCACCTTCTCATCCGCGGGCGCCATGGATGCGGTGATCAATGCGGCCGCCTATACAGCGGTGGATGCCGCTGAGAGCGATGCCGAGACCGCCTTTTCCGTCAATCGGGACGGGGTGGGCGAACTCGCCGGGTTATGCCGCCAAAAGCAAGTCCCGTTGATCCATGTCTCCACTGACTATGTGTTCGAGGGATTGAAGACCAGCCCATATCTGCCGTCTGACCCCGTGCGACCCACCGGCGTCTATGGCCGCAGCAAGGCTGAAGGCGAGGCGTTGATCCGTGACCTGTTGGCCCGGCACATGATCGTACGCACCTCCTGGCTTTTCGGTCGGCACGGCGCGAACTTTGTAAAAACCATGGTCCGATTGGGCAAGGAACGGTCGTCGCTGCGTGTGGTGGACGACCAGGTGGGCTGCCCCACCTATGCCGGTGACTTGGCCGCGGCCTTGCTGGACGTCGCCGCCTACGGCTTACAGCATCAAAATGGGTGGGGCACTTATCACTACCGCAATGAGGTGCCGGTGACCTGGTATGCGTTTGCCCGCCGCATTCTGGCCCTGGCCGGCGCCTATGAAAAGCTGCAGGTCGCAGAGATC
>JABDRH010000223.1 GCA_013041835.1 Desulfatitalea sp.
CGATAACGCCGGCGGCCACCTGATGCAGCACGGCCGGGTGGACATGGTGATCGTGGGCACGGACCGTTCCACCTATACCGGCGACGTGGCCAATAAAATCGGCACCTATCTCAAGGCTCTCGCAGCGAAGGACAATGAGGTGCCTTTTTATGTCGCCTTGCCGTCTTCCACCTTTGATTGGCGCCTGCGCGACGGTGTGCGCCAGATTCCCATCGAGGCGCGTGGGGCGGACGAAGTGCGCTTTGTCCACGGGCGATTCAAGGGTGAAACGGTCGATGTGCTGGTGCCGCCCGAGACGAGTCCGGCGGTTAATCCGGCTTTTGACGTGACGCCGGCCCGACTGGTGACCGGATTCATCACCGAGCGCGGTGTCTGCGCAGCCCACGAGGATGCCGTGTTGAAACTTTTTCCTGAAAAGCGAAGGGGTTGAACCGATGGTGCGGGAAGGGGACAAGGCTGTATCGTTGACGCTGCAGGAGCAGCAGGTGATCGCTGCCATTCAGGGTGACATTCCGGTTACGGCCCGGCCCTATGCCGACATCGCGGCACGGCTGGATATGACACAAGAACATCTGCTGGCCATTTTACGTGATCTGGTCGCGCGGGGGATTATCCGTCGCTTCGGCGCCACCTTGCGTCATCAGAAATCGGGCTTCGAGGCCAATGTGATGGTGGCCTGGCAGGTGGACGCGACGCGGATCGACCAAGTGGGCGAAACCATGGCGACGTTCCGGGCGGTTTCCCACTGCTACCGCCGGGACCCCACCAATGAGTGGCCCTACAATCTTTACACCATGGTGCATGGCCGGGATGAGGCCGCCTGCCGCAGTATGACCGCGGAGATGGCCGCCAAAACCGGTGTGGTCCGCTACGAGATGCTCTTCAGCCGGCGCGAGCTGAAGAAGACTTCCATGCAGTATTTCAAAGCTGGCGCATAAGGTTAAAAAAGAAGCAAAAGCGTGCCCCATATCCTGCTTGTCAATCCGTGGATTCACGATTTCGCCGCATATGACGTTTGGGCCAAGCCCTACGGATTGTTGAGCCTGGGAGCGGTACTGCGCGCCCATGGGATGCGGGTTTCTTACATCGATTGCCTGGACCGTTTTCATCCCGAACTACCCAGCACCGATCCGCTATCCAGGCATGGCCGGGGGCCTTACCTGAAGCGCCGGCTACCCAACCCCAAGGGGCTGGAGCAAGTTCAGCGAACTTACAGCCGATACGGCATTCTGCCGCAATGGCTGACCCTGGCCTTGGACGCCTTAGAGCCACCACCGGACCTGATTTTGGTCACCTGTCTGATGACTTACTGGTATCCCGGTGCGGTGGAGACCATTGGTGCCCTAAAACAACGCTTTCCCCATGTCCCGGTGGTGCTGGGAGGCATTTATGCACGCCTGTGGACGGAACATGCCCGGCGCACCAGCGGCGCCAATCTGGTGGCGGACGACCGGGGTGAGTCGCTGTTGGATATCGTCAAACGATTTACCGGTCATGCGGCCGCGCCGCGATTCAACTTGAAACAACCGGAGACCTGGCCATTACCCGCCTTCGACCTGCAGCGTTGCATGGGGTACATCCCATTGTTGACCTGCCGCGGCTGCCCGTTCGATTGCGCCTATTGTGCATCCAGATATCTGGAACCGACCATGTCTCGCCGATCCTCCGAACAGGTGGTGGCCGAAATCCGCCATTGGCATGACCGTCATGGAATTATGGACTTTGTCTTTTACGATGATGCCCTTCTGGTGGATGCGAACAGGCACGCCATCCCTCTTTTCGAGCAGCTTGGGCGTCAGGGGCGCCGCCTGCGCTTTCATACGCCCAATGCTCTGCATATCCGTGCGATCGACGGCCCACTGGCGCGTCTGATGCACCATGTGGGTTTTCAAACCCTCCGATTGGGATTGGAGACCTCAGTTTTTGAGGCGCGGGCGGCCCTGGATGATAAGGTCACGGAGAAAGATTTCGTACGCGCTGCAAACCACCTGAAAAGGGCAGGGTTCAGGGCGGATCAAATCGGCGCCTATCTGCTGGTGGGCCTTCCGGGCCAGCGTCTGGCCGAAGTCAGGCATGCCATTGGCTATGTGAAAGCCGCAGGTATCACACCCGTTTTGGCCCACTTCACGCCGATGCCGCATACTCGCCTGTGGGAACAAGCATGTGCCGCCTCGCGTTACGACCTGGCCGCCGATCCCATTTACAGCAACAACGCCATTTTTCCCTGCAGCCAGGATGAATTCTCCTGGCAGACGCTTTCAGCCCTTAAGCAGTTGGCGCAGTCATAAACCTATCCTTTTTGATAATTTTTAAAAACAGCCGATTAGAACAAAACCTGAATGCTCTTGACGCGCGTGACCATATCCGCCAGGTCGTTGGAAAGATGCTTGACAAAGGTCTTGGCATCGGTGGTCTGATCGTCAAAACCGCCGGCCACGCCGGCCACGCGCAACTGCATCGGGACATCACGGACGACCAGCGGCTTGCCGTGCAGCACCCGCAGCACTCGCGACAGGGCTTTTTTACCCTCTTCAATGGTCATCATGGGCAGCAGAACCATCATCTTGTTCCTTCCCACTTGGCCGATGTAGTCCACTTCGCGAAAGGTGTCGGCCATACGTTCCAACGCCACTTCCAGCACATCCGCATTGGTCACTTTGCTTTCCGGGACTTTTTCCACGGGTTTGGCCGTCACAAAGGCAAAGGCCAGCGCCGAGAAGGGCACGCCGTACCGTTTGCCCTTGGCTATTTCTTTTTCGAGGGTGAACATGATGTCTTCCGAGGTCATGATGCCGATCGGCATGGGCGCTTCATGCAGGTGATCCAATTGCTGTCGCTTCAGACGGAAGATCTCATCGTTGATCTGTCTGAAATTGTTCTCTTCGATTTCACCCGCATCCACTTTTGCACGAATGATTTTGAGAATTTCAACCAACTCCTCATCGTCATCCACATTGCGCTCCATGGTCTGTAAAACCGTGAGCTGCTTGACTTTTCCATGACTAGGCTGGTCTGCTTGGCCGGCGAGCCACTGAACACGCATTTTGTCCAGGATGGATTCCATGCGTTGGTTGATGCGTTCCTCCATGCGTAGCAGGGTATCGGTGTTCAGGTTCATTTGATTGAGCTTGGCCAAAACGGATGTCTCCACCTGCGTCATGACCGATTTGATGTGCTCCTGCCCTTCGGGGGAATCATCCTGGGCTTCTTCGGTCAAACGGTTGCCGATTTGTTCTACGTATTCGACAAGAATGTCGGACAAGGCCGATTCGTCCCCACCGCTTTTACGCATCTGTGAAGCCAGATAGATAAGCTCCGCGGCCTGAGTGGGATTTTTTTTCACCTCTTCGATCAATGCATCGCCGTCAAGCCCTACCGATTCGGAACTTTCTTGCAGCAGCCGTGTCAACTCTTCGTTTTGCAGCTCATTGCTCAGCTCGTCGATCAGGGTAAGGTACTCGGCAACCGACATGCCTTCGGCCAGGAGCGCTGTCTTGATCTGGGGCAACAGACGTTTTAAATCGGATGCTTCGGGTATCATGCGCCGGATGATATGGGCCAGCCGCTGGACGGTTATCTTGCCGCTCTGGTATTCTTCGCGGATCAATTCGATGAGGACCTGGTCGGTCAATCGGTTGGCCGACTCGAGGATGGCCTCTTCGTTACGATAAGCCACGCCCAATGCCTTCTGGGATTTGATACCCTCGAGCAGTTGCTTTTTCATATCGAAGATGGCTTGGGCCAGGTCCGGCAGTCCGACGTCGCTCTCACCCTGGAGGTGTTTTTCCACCTCACGGTGCATCAGCTCAAGTTGGTGCAGCAGCAAGGTGCCACGGCCTTGTGCTTTCCCAGTCGCATCGTCCACCAAAGCGTCGGCCGCCGATGCCGCGGCTGCCGCTGAAGGACGTTTGTCTCCCTTAACCTCCGGGCCGGATGCCGATGGATCGCCGCCCGGTCCTGGACCGGTTCCGGTA
>JABDRH010000172.1 GCA_013041835.1 Desulfatitalea sp.
GCGCAGGGTATCGCCCGGGCCGATGACGTAGTCGGGTCCCACCAGGGACATTGGATCGGGTTTGAATCCAACGCCTTTGATGAAAAAATCATAGCCCAACTGTTCAAGTTTAAGGGCAACCGGTGCTGCCTTGCTCCGGCCGGCATCCACCTGTTGATCCTGCGCAGGGGATTGGGCGTTGAAGAATTTTTCAGCCGCCGATGGCGCGGCTTCCTTGAGTTTTGCTTGTCCCTCGGTTTTGGGCGTCTTTTCGCTCTCGTCGGTTTGCATGCCCGTCGGAACGTTTGAAAGACCGCCGCCGGGAACTTGGGGCATTGGGATGTTTCCCGGATTCATATAGCTTTCCGGTATCCCGGTATGGATACCAATACCCGGTGGTTCGCCAAATGGTGTGCCGAAAGTGTTATTTTCTTCGGCCGAGAGACCAAGCGGTATCAGAAAGATGGCAAGCAGAAAAGCCCACAGCGGTCGCGCGATATTGCAGCGATTCAGCAAGATTCGTCTCCGATTCGGCATGAAGCCTACCAATTCAATCCAGATCCCATCGAGAAAAAATGGCAGGTGCGGGTTTCGTCCGGTGTAAAAGCAAAGCCGTCGATTTTATCGAAGCGGTAATCCAGGTGCAGGCTGAGCCATTCTTTTAGCCGCCACTCTGCGCCCACGGCCCCTTGAAAATGAGTCTCCCGCTCGGGCGCATCATTGCCGCGGATTTCGTAATCCGCAGAGAGGTTGACCGTCAGGGCATCTGAAATCCAGAATTCAATTCCCGCAAAATAATCCCAGGCGGCCGTTCCCGCATGGTGGCCCATGATGTTACCCTGATGGGTATAGCCCGAATGATAAACGCTGTGGCGGTACCAGGGAGGATGCGGCCCTTTGATATCGGACAGATCGGCATATTCCAAACGCAGGGAAATCCTGCCGCCGGGCTCGATTTTTGGAAAATAAAGGCCGGCAATCCAACCGTCCAGGGTAAAGGTGCCCCCGGCTTCATCTTCTCCACCGATTTCAGCGTATAGTTGGGCACCCCGGACAAAGGGCAGTCCCAATCGCAGATCCAAGGCGGCCAGTTGATTGCTGGTATCTTCTTCGCCGGAAAGATTGCGACCGGACAGGATGGATAAATAATCTTGGAAATCGATTTCCGGCCGGCCTTCACCGCCGAACATAATAACGCGCGACGCGCCTATTTCCAGCCAGGGCAGCGGTTTGAGATTCAGCCGCAGCCCACTGATGGAAGGCTCGGGCACCGCTCGGTTTTCTTCCAGGCGGCTGAAAAACAAATCAAAGCGGAAAGGCCCCAGGTAGCGAAACAGCCAGGGCAGCAGGACCGGCCGTGGATTGGTGATCCGCAACATGGTCAAAGGCGTGGCGTTATTGGTCAGGATCAATGTGCCATGCCGGCCTTGCCCCCACCAAAGGGATTGCCTGCCGAAGGAGATTTCGATGGGCCCCAATCCAAGTGCGGCGGTGGCAGCCAGTGTGTCTATCGTAAGGTCTTCCGCTTGACTATCTTTGCTGTTGTTGAAAAGTACTATAGGGCGTGCGGACAGCAGTAAAAAACCGCCAAGGCGGGCTTCGGCGTCGAAACGCAGTTGCAGGTTGGTGCCCTCGGCGTATTCGATGCCGTCGTTGTTGTAATTTAAGGAAAATTGTTCCGTGGGACGGTACAATGGCATGGTCGATGCCGGGCCGTCACGATAGACATAATCCAAACGCAGATCTCGCAGGGGCTTGACATAACCCGATGACCGGCCCTGGCGTTGGGCCAGTTCAAAATCAAATTCTTTTTCCAGCCGTGACAAGAGTTCATCTACGATGGGCGCAGGTAACTGGGGTGTGGACCGACTGCCGTGGGCGGCGGAATCACTGTGTTTGATAGTGTGAGCGGCCTCCACAATTTGACGGGCAACCTGCATGCGTGTATACGGCCGGTTGCCGCTAATGCCCGAGTCGATGTATCCCAACCCGGCAAGCTTATCCAACGCCGCATAGATCCAGGAGTCTAAATCTACGGTGGCGGATACCGGTGCGGCCCATACCTGAAATGCAGTCAAGCAAAGCAAAATTGCGGCAATTGTGCCGCGATAGCAATAAGGCGCCCGATTCATGGAATATAGCTCCGCCCGGTGAGTTACATGCGCTGTTCGAAAAAGACATCCTTGAGCACCGACTGGTCATGACGCGTGGCCACCGGCCCGCGCCTCGAGACCATCTTTAAGCTGATGTCAATGGGGTAAACGCTCTTGCTGCAAGCGAGTTTCGACCCTCCCATCCCCGGGCACAATAGGCGCCAACCGGCGAATGGGCGCAATACCGCGCTTGCACCAAAACCTTCAAAGCGACCACGTCATGACCTAGATCTTCTACGTTCCTGGCACCCATTTAATCAGGGCAATGGTCAATTTGATGGTTTTTTAAACGTTTTGTTTAGGTGTTCCTGGTAAAAAAGAACCTTTTAAATTCGTCGGCATCGCATAAGAGGGTGTTGATGAACAAGATGAGTTTGAAGGCAGATGAGCGTTTGCGGTCTTTTCGATCCAGAGCGTATGCGAAGTTGCAATGATTCGCTGCGATGTCTATCTGTGATTGATTATTTGCCTACCACATTCCAGGCCAAGCAGCTCAGTCGATTTTACTCCTCAAATCAACCTTGACCCATTGGCCTTTTGAATGATACTGAATAAATAGTTTAATTAATTCAGGATGTCAATGGAAATCCAGAAGTAAATGTGACATTTTGCCACAATTTTATAGAAGGCCTTGTTTTAGAAGGCCTTATTTAAACTTGCACGAAAATCAGATCAACGACTCAATGGCCTTGATCGTTTTGTCAACGGCCCCTTGGTTGGCGGAAAAGACCCCTCCGGCATGACGGCCGGCCCGGATCCGCATGGGTTCGTCAGATAGCCAATCACCGGCGGCCATGACCAGATCATTCTCATTGACAATGTAACGAGCGCCACCGCCTGCAGTCAGTTGTTCAGCCACTGCTTTGCATTTGTGCATATATGGTCCGAAAAGAATTGGCTTGCCCAGGGCAGCCGGCTCCAAGGGATTGTGGCCGCCGATATTGACCAGGCTGCCACCGACAAAAGCAATGTCAGCCACGGCATAGAAGCTTCTGAGCAAGCCCATGGCATTGACGATAATGACGTCGCCGGGTCCGCTTTTCAAGGGGTGCTCGATATCCCGGAGTTCTGAGCAGCTCAGATGTAAAGCGGCGGCAATGGCGGCAATAGCCGGGCAGCGATTCAAATGGCGGGGGGCGATAATCAACTTCAGATCGCCAAACCGCCGCTTGAGCCGGGAAAATGCATAAACGAGGGATCGGTCTTCACCGGCGTGGGTGCTACCGGCTACAATGACCAACGATTTTCGAGCAAGCCCCAGCCGTCGCCGCAAACTTTGGCCGTATTGCCCGGGCATCGCTTCCAATGGTTGATCGTATTTGATGTTACCGCAAACAGATATACACGCC
>JABDRH010000232.1 GCA_013041835.1 Desulfatitalea sp.
CCCCCTAGTCCTGCAAAATGCCGGTCGAGTCCGAACGCCTTGCCGATTCGATGCATCCGCATGATTGAAAAACCGACACAATCTATAAATTTCAGCTGCTGTCGTCCAAAACGCCGCGCGCCGGTCGGATACATCACAAACACCTGAAGAAAAACGGCCCACGGCATCAATGTTGAACAGCTATGCCTTGACAAAATCCAAGCTGACCTTTATGGTAACCCAATTTCTAATTATGTCGGTAGGATGCGAATATCTTCCCCTTCCTGTAGACAAAGGGGTACCATAGCGACAATAGCGATTTTAGGGGAAAATCGGATAAATGACATCGACGGATTATGACACGAACGGCTCCTTGCTAATCATGACGGCCGGTGCCAACGGCGCCATTGGTTCCACCATGGCCGTAGCCTCACTGGCGTTAGGCCACCGGCAACATGCCGAGACCGTTTCAGCCGGTTTGACGACCTGGGGAAAATTCCCCCGGGTGGCGGATCCCGCGCAAACCACCATTGCCGGCTGGGATACGAACAGCGGAACCATAGTCGATGCCATCCGCGGCCATGGTGTGTTGTCCGATACCCAATGGCGGCCACATGAGAATGGATTGTCCCACATCGAAATCCGCACTGCACCGATGGAAAGTGCGCCACTTGCGGAACAGGTGGATGTTATTCAGGCCGATATCGCTCATTTCAAGGCGCGCCACCCCCATGCACGACCGGTAATGATCAACCTGCTGCCCGCGGCGCGCGAAACGGGCCGGACCCATGGGATGGCATCGCTGGAAGCGCTTCTGGCGACACCGCACATCGAATTACCCGACCTGGCCTATGTCCTGGCGGCCCTTTTGTCCGACGTCCCCGTGGTCAATTTCTCTCCCAATGTCATTGAACTGCCGATCATTTGCGACGAAGCCGCCCGCAGGGGATTGCCCTTGGCCGGCCGGGACGGCAAGACCGGACAAACCTATTTCAAGGTGGTGCTGGCTTCCGCTTTCAAGGCCCGTTCTTTAAACGTAGACGGCTGGTACAGTCTGAACATTCTGGGCAATGCCGACGGCAAAAATCTGATGGACCCGGAGCGGGCCCGCGGCAAGCTGCAAAATAAAACCAACCTGCTGGATGATATCCTCGAGTATCCGGTGGGCCGACGATATGGTGAATCCAGCCATAAAGTGCATATCGACTACTACCCCCCGCGGGGCGATGCCAAGGAGGCGTGGGATGTCATCGATTTTACCGGCATCTTCGGCCTGCCCATGAGCATGCGTCTTAATCTGCAAGGCCGGGACAGCATTCTCGCCGCACCCATGGCCATCGATTTGGCCTGCTGGACAGCGGCCCTTCATCACGCAGGCATCGGCGGCCCCATCGCTGACCTTGGCTTCTATTTTAAAAAGCCTGTGGGCGAGCGCGCGCCCATCACGTTTCAAGCGCAATTGGCTGCCTTGGACCGCTTGGCACAGCGCATCCAAGCGCATCCCCCACTTTAAACACACGCAAGAAAGGCTATCTGATGACATTCGGCTACAGCACCAACGCGTTTGTGAAGCATTCATTGTTGGAGAGTTTTGACATGATTGCCGAATTGGGCTTTAAGGGCGTGGAAATCATGTGCGACCAACCCCATCTCTATCCTCCCGAGTACGGTTCGGAAAAGCTGCAAGCGGTCAAATCACGCCTTGCCGCCACCCGACTCAAACCCACTAACCTTAACAGCTTTACCTTGTTCGCCGTGGGCGACACCTACCTGCCCTCATGGATCGAGGCCGAACCCGAACGCCGGCAGATCCGGGTAAACCATACTTTGGCCTGTCTAGACATTGCCGCTGCCCTCGGCTGCGCCAACATCTCCGTACCGCCCGGCGGTCCCCTGGAAAAAGGCATGACGCGCAAAGAGGCGCTGGCCTTGTTTCACCAAGGATTGGATCAGGTGATCCCAAAAGCAGAATCATTGGGCGTACAACTGCTCATTGAACCGGAGCCCCATCTGCTCATGGAACGTAGCGCTGAAATCAAACCATTTATACTAGAGATTCAATCTTCGGCCGTGGGCATCAATTTCGATATCGGTCACTTCTTCTGTGCCGGAGAAGACCCGGCAGCATCTCTTGAAGAACTGTTCGAATGGGTGGGCCACATGCACATCGAAGATATTGCCGCGGACCGCTCCCACAATCATCTCATCGCCGGCCTGGGTGCCATTGACTACGCCCCGGTTTTCAATGCCATGAGCGCACTGGGATACAAGCGCGACATCAGCCTGGAGCTCTATCCATATACGGAAGAACCTCAACGGGCGGGCAGGGAAAGCCTGGTGCATCTGCTTGCGCTGATGCAGGCGGCCGGATTGCAGCTATAGGCTCGCAATAGAAAAGTGCCTATTCCAAACGATTTCAAGAAGAATTTGGTGCTATGCGTCACTTGCGGGCGGGCATAAAGCCCGCCCGCGAGGACCGCACATTGGCTTTTTTATCGGATTCTAGGATCGTCATGATGGGTCCCCAAAAAAGGTTTTCATGCATTAAAGCTTTATAATGAGATTTTGTTTTATGAAAAAATGCTGAAGCTTCCGATTGGGAGTGAAGTGTCCGAAGACAATACATTGTCTCAGAAATAGATGCATTGCTTTTCTCAATTCCAAATTAATGGGCCGTGGCGGTCAGCTCTTCTTTCAGCAGGCAACATGCGATTTTATAGGCGGGTCGTCCGTCGGCCAGGTAGGTTAGATTGCCGGGTTGAATCAACCGGTTCATGACGCAGCCTTCGGGGATGTCGAGCTGAAACAGATCAGCTTCGTTGATGGACGGTGTGTCCACCAGCTGATCGTGGTGAAAGCAAAGGCTGTGCAAGGGGTAATCCTCGCACAGGGGGCAGCGATAGACGCGGCCGTTGGGAAAGACAAAATAGTTGTCGGCCACGCGTCCGGCGCAGGCAAAAGACACATCGGGGTCGAGGTAGACTTTGGGGTAGTTGACCACGATGCCCGTGTGGGCGACGGTTTGTGCCGTGGGCAACACAAATGCCTCCCATTCCTGACGGGTGATTTGCAGGGTGGGCTCGTTGCCTTGGGTTTGGGGGCAAGTGGCCGACTGCCCGCGCAGGCCGATCACCTGGATAAAAAAGCGGTCCAGGCCCAGATCGGCCAGCAACGGCGGTACGGCGGTGATCTCCTGCAGGTTGAAGCGGCTGACGGTATAGATCAAGCTGGTTCGGAAGCCTCTGGCCTTGGCCGCCCGGATACCTGCCGTGCAGGCTGAAAAGGCGCCTTTGCCGCGGATGGGATCATTGGTGGCAGGCGAGGCGCCATCCAGGCTGAAGCTAAAGAAGTCCACGTGTTCAGGCGTGGTCTTTTCCAGGATGTCGTGAAACAAGTAACCATTGGTGTCGATGGTGACGGAACGATACCCCATATTTCGTGCGACCCGAACCGCCTGGGCCAGGTCGGGGTGCAGGGTGGGCTCACCGCCTAAAAAGATCAGGTTGGCCTGCGGGGCGCGGTTTACAAGCACCCTGAGCCAGGATTGGATGGTTTCCAGGCTGAGCCTCCGGCGGCCGTGCTGCTCTGGATTGATGTAACAATGCCGGCAGTTGAGATTGCACTGGGTCAGGATGTGAAAAAAGACGTTGGCGGCGTTTTTTGAAAAATGGACGGTTTGGGGCAATCGGTGGGCTGTGGGCATTAGAGCTTTTCGATATACCGCTTGGGTGCCGCCGGCTTGGATTTCTTTTGCGGTTCCGGGCTTGATGCAGCGCTTTGTTGCCCATCGTCCAGCGTATCAAAGGAACTTAGGAGGGGGTCGTTGTCCAGATTGACCGCCGCCACGGTGTCCCCGTTATCCCGTTTGGCATCTCGCTTGGCCTTGACCAGTTCCTCATTGGTCAGCCGGAGGCGGGCTGTGATGTATTCCGCAAAAATGCGGTAGAGCAAAAGCAAAAAATCCAGTCGCGCTTCTTTTTCGTCCGAGGTGCTCAGCCGGTTGCCGGCCGAAGTGTCCACCGCCAAACAGACCGTTTGCCCCACGGCGTGGACCGAAGCAGAACGGCTTTGGTCGTCGATGATGCGCATTTCACCGAAGATTTCTCCTTTACGGGTGATGGTGCCGATTTCTTCACCGCTTTTGCTGATTCGGATTTTTCCGGAGAGCAGGAAATAGAGCCACGGGTCCATGTCGCCTTCCTGGATGATCTGCTCGCCGTCCTCGTATTGTCGGATTTTACTCAAGCGCAGCAGTTTGCCCAGGTTGCGAGTCTCAAAATGTTTCAACGCCTGGATGGTCATAAGGCGCTGGATGTTCTCGATATTCTCTTTCAGGTATTTAGATTCGATCATCTGCATTCTCCTGCACGGTGCGGCGCGGCATATCCGCCCTTATTTTAGGCCCCTGCAACCCGAAAAGGCAAGGAGAAAGTCTACCTCTTTATGCAACATCGGGGTCTATTCGTTCATTTCCAGGCAGTGTTTTGACAGGTTATTGTCAAAATCCACCGGGTAGCAACCGTCAAAGCAAGCCTTGCAGAACTGATGGGTCGGATCGGGCACCGCCATGGCATCAAGCAGGCCCTTAAGGCTCAGGTACTTGAGAGAATCGAGCCCCAGGTATTTTTCAAGTTCCTTGATGGACATACGCGCGGCGATCAACTCGCCCTTGGTGGAAAAATCGATGCCGTAGTGGCAGGGAAAGCGGTGTGGCGGGCCTGACACACGCAGATGGACCCGTTTAACGCCCAGATCCCGCAGGGCGCGCACGCGCGTTCTGGCGGTGGTGCCCCGGATGATGGAGTCCTCAATGATAATGATGTCCTTTCCCCGCAGCAGCTCTTTGATGGGATTGAGTTTGATACGCACGCCAAAATCTCGCATGCTCTGTGTAGGTTGGATGAACGTGCGGCCCACGTAATGGTTTCGGATCATGGCCTGCTCAAAGGCGATACCCGACGCCTCGGAATAGCCTAAGGCGGCATAGTTGCCTGAATCGGGAAAGGGCATCACCAGGTCCGCGTCCACGGGCGATTCGGCGGCCAGACGGCGGCCGTGGGCCTTTCGGATCTGGTAAACGTTGCGGTCCCAAAAGGTGCTGTCGGGCCGGGCGAAATAGATGAATTCGAAGATGCAAAAGGCGCGTCGATCCACCTTCGGCATCCGCAGGCTGCGTGGTCCGTTTTCATCGATGATGACGATTTCGCCCGGATCGATTTCGCGTACGAACTCCGCCTGGACCAGGTCCAGTGCACATGATTCCGATGCCAATACCCAATGCCCGTTGAGTTTGCCCAGACACAGGGGGCGAAAACCGTATGGGTCCTTGATGCCCACCACCTCACCGCGGCTGGTCAACATCACCATGGAATACGCCCCTTTGAGCCGCTCGGCGGCCCGCAGCAGGGCCAGGTCGAATCCCAGGTGGAGATTGCGTACGAAAAGATGCAGGAAAATCTCACTGTCCATGGTGGATTGAAAGATCGATCCGTTTTCTTCCAGTTCCGCCTTGAGCTGGTGCGCGTTGACGATGTTGCCGTTGTGCCCCACAGCGTAAGCCTTGCGGCGGTGACGCACCACGAAGGGCTGGGCATTGGCCAGCACCGAGCTGCCGGTGGTGGAATAGCGCACATGGCCGATGGCGCTGCTGCCCGGCAGTTGCTCAAGCTGCTCCATGGAAAAGACGTCCGATACGAGCCCCATATCCCGGTGTTCATTCAATACACCGTTTTGCACGGCGCTGATGCCCGCGCTCTCCTGGCCCCGGTGCTGCAGGGCATAGAGCCCGAAATAACACAGTTTGGAGGCCTCGGGGTGTCCGTAAACGCCAAAAATGCCACATGCTTCACGGGGGTGGTCGTCGTCCAGTGCGTCGCTTGAAGGTGTATCCAGGGTGATGCGGTGATGATCCATGTTAATCCAGCTCCGGGTTCGTTGAACCGTGGAATTATGAGTTGCCTGCGTCTTGCTCATGATATGCTTGTAAGCACTTGACGCCCAACGCCTGGGTTTTGAGCGCCGTGACCGCTTTGCACACCGCCAGGGCGCCGGCGGCGGTGGTCACGTAGGGTACGCCGAATTTCAAAGCCGCGCGCCGGATGATGTAGCCGTCCCGACTGGGGGTATCGCCCGAGCCGGTGTTGATCACCATCTGGATTTCTCCGTTTTTAACCGCATCCTCCACATTGGGCCGGCCCTGATCCAATTTGTTGATGTGTTTGGAGGCGACACCGCGTTCCCGCAGGTAATCCCCGGTGCCGCTGGTGGTCAGAATCGAGAAATTCAAATGTGTAAATTCTTTTGCCACACTCACGATGGCGGGTTTGTCCGCGTCCATGACACTGATGAACACCGTGCCTTGCACCGGCAGCTTTTGGCCGGCGCCCAACTGGGCTT
>JABDRH010000233.1 GCA_013041835.1 Desulfatitalea sp.
GTAATAAAGGGGATGATCCATATTTTATCACCGTCCCCTTTCATCCAACCTTAAAAGGGATGGTCATAGGAATTATATCTTAAACTCGTGATACAGCTTTTTTGTCGTATGGGATGCCTAATTTTATCATTCTGCTTCGCAATGTGCTCGGATGAATCTTGAGCAGTTCCGCCGCCCCGCCGGGGCCCTCAATTTTGTAACTGGTACGCATTAACACAGACTCAATATATTTACGGTTAATTTCATCTAAGGAGATGATCTCTTCCGATGGAAATGCGGGTCGTACTTTCGCCGGTGACTGGGTTTCAACCGATAGACACGGGAACTCCAACAATTGCTGGTCACCGCTGACCCGGCTTTGAATAAGTTCCCGTTCCACTAAGTTTTCGAGTTCCCTAGCGTTTCCCGGCCAGCTATAGGCCTGAAGCCTGTCCATACTGCCCGGTGTCAATTTGGGTGATCGCCTGATATTCATTTCCTTGGACTTTTTGTCGATAAAATGGCTGACCAGTACGGGGATATCTTCGGAACGGTGACGTAAAGGGGGAATGATAATGGGAAAGACATTCAACCTGAACCACAAATCTTCCCGGAATGTACCTGACTTCACCATCTCTTCCAGCTTCCGATGGGTGGCGCTGATAATACGTACATCGACGGAGATCGGATCATTGCCCCCCACTCGTTCGATCTCGTGCTGTTGTAAAACCCTAAGCAGCTTTACCTGAGCAGTCATTGACATTTCACCGATTTCATCCAGAAAAAGGGTTCCCCGATGAGCTCTTTCGAACTTGCCGTATCGCTGGGAAAGGGCGCCGGTAAAGGCGCCTTTTTCATGGCCAAAAAGCTCGCTGTCAATCAAGCTTTCGGGGATGCCGCCGCAATTCACTTTGACAAAGGGTTTGTCCCGGCGACTGGAACTCTTATGGATGGCATTGGCCACAAGTTCTTTACCCACACCGGTTTCACCGAGAATTAAAACCGGACTGTTCAGCGGTGCAACCTGCTGCACCATCTGCATGGTGTTTTTTAGTCCAAATTCAGCGCCGACTATTTTCCCCTCGTTAAGTATTTTCAGTTCTTTTTTCAGATCACGGTTTTCGTCGGCGACAAGGTCTCGAAGTCTCGATATTTCACGATATTGCATGATGTTAGAGGTGGCAATGGATAGCGGATCATGGAGTAAGGAAAGCAGATGGCCGTGTGCGGCCGTGTATTGATGTTTGCCGCTTGCGCAAATTACAAAAACTGCGTGTCTATTTGCCTCAAGTTCCAGACCCATACTGATGATCGAACAATCCCGCGAAAAAGCGCTGCGCATAATAATTTGGAAGTCTTCATGTTCTTTCAAAATGTCGTTGATAATTCGAATCCGAGGCGCTTTTTGGAGTAATGCTTGGCGGGCTATGTTGCCGCCCTGTCGTGAATAAGAGACGGTAAATAAATCTCTTTTAATTTTACCGCTCCCGGCCCAGGCCAGGGTGCTACTGACGTTCATTGTCGGATCGTATACCCCGATGGCCAACTCTTCAACCGGCATGTGGTTTTTCAAGTAATCAATCAACTCTGTCAAAGCTTTGTCCACATTTAAGCTTCTGCAAATAAGCATGGCAGCTTCCCGGAAGAATTCATTCTCGTTTTGCATGTGTTTTCTCTAATAATTTTGCGGTAGTTAATGGACCCATGAGCACTCTTGAATACCTGCGTCTTCGATATTTAGCAGATTCATACATTTCTGTCAAATATCGAAGCTAAAAAATTTGATATATAGCAGAACGAGCTTCAGAAAATAATGCTAACGTTTTAGATATATAGGATACATTTGTTGGCATGTATTTGGCAAGCTATTCTCATTACGGGCTTGGGCCAAACATGGTCCACTGAGGCATCTTAAAATGATGCGAACAGTAGTTATCTACAAAAATAACAGGTTGTTGACTTTTTAAGCGGCCATATTGACCCTATTGGTGGCGAGGTTGGAACAAAGCCCCTCATTCACTTACAGGGTCTGCCAAATTAAATGGGTGCGGCTCTATTCGAGCAGCATTACGAAATGTCATAAATCGCTAAATAGCAAGGAGACAAACTATGGCAGCAAAGGTGAGTAACAAAACAGTTAGCGTAAAAACTGAGACAACCAGAGGTCAGAGGATATGGGGGAGGTACCTGGAGAAACGGTTAAGCCCGGAAGCAGGGAAGGTATCGATAGAATGGCCCAGATTGATAACGGCTGGGCACAGGGAAAATACCGCTCTGCCGGCGGTACTGAGAAAAGCGAAGATGTTCGAGAAACAATGCCTTGATGTTCGGCTTACGATCGAAGACGACGAGCAGCTGCTGCTGGGTTCGGTTGCCCTTGAACCCTGGGCATGGAGATGGAATGTAAACTGGTCCGGCCGAGACTGGGTAATGCAGGAGATTGCGTCAGGCGACCTGGCCGATGTCGTAAATGAAGAGGATGTGGCCGAAGTCAAGGAGATTTGCGAGTACTGGAAAGATAAGTGTGCGGACGATATTTATCATGCCTGGTTGAAGGAGAATGGGTGGAATGACTTTGCGCTGCAGCAATGCGAGCCGGGCGTTTGTAGTGCCAATCTTTGGGCTACGGCAAGTACGTCGCCGGGTATGGAGGTGGCGGACTATGAGAAGATGCTCCGCATAGGGCTAAAAGGCGTGATCGTCGAGGTCGAAGAAGAGCTGCAGCAAACCGATGTGGTTGAAGAAGGGAGCGTTCGAAAACGAGATTTCCTCCTGGCATTGCGCATTGTGCTTCGCGCGTCAATCCGTTACGCCGAGCGGAACGCCGAGTTTGCAAGAGAACTTGCGGCCACGGCTACCGGCAAACGCAAGGCGGAACTCGAAAAAATGGCTGAGACATGCGCCTGGGTTCCGGCAAACCCGGCACGAAATTTCCAGGAAGCGTTGCAGGCCTCATGGTTTGTGCGCTGTTTCGAGGAGATGGACCAGAAGACGCCAATCACCACGCCTGGGAGAATGGATCAATTTCTTTATCCTTATTACAAGAAAGATATTGAGGAAGGAAGGATAACCAGGGAGGAAGCCCTGGAGCTTTTGGAGTGCTATCGCGTTAAAATGAGCATGACCCGATACTTTGTGAACAAACTTGTCCGGGATTTTGCTTCACAGGTACAAGTCACCAATGTCACTATAGGTGGGCAGACCCCGGACGGAAAAGACGCCACCAACGAGATGTCTTATCTTTTCCTGGAGGCCGCCATGGGGACAAGGACTGCGCATCCTACGCTCAGTGTAAGAGTGCATGATGGGTCACCGCGAGAATTTCTTCTAAAGGCGGTAGCGCTTCTCAGCACCGGCATCGGATTTCCGGCGTTCTTCAATGATACGAGCATGATGGCGTCCTGGTCGCAATGGGGGGTTCCTTTGCATGATCTTCGCAATTATTGTGTGACCGGCTGTGTCATGCCCATTATACCCGGTAAGACAGGGTATAGTGGCTGGATGTATATAAATTGCGGGAAGGCGGTGGAATTGGCCCTAAACAACGGTATTGATCCCAGAACCAGCATCAAAGGCGGGGTCGCCACCGGCACGTTCGAGGATTTAAAAACCTTTGATCAGTTCTACGCAGCCTATAAAAAGCAATTAGAGCACATCATCGAACAGACTTGGCCAAAGACGAAGGCGGCGGTCGTGCACGTTGCATCAGAATCGCCGACCTTGTTCGACTCTGCCCTTATTGCCGATTGCATACAGCGCGGCAAAAGCTGTATGGCGGGAGGCGGTGGGGGACACTACTTTAACGATTTACTCCTTCCAATTGGACAAATCAGCGCCGCTGATTCTTTAACAGTAATCAAGAAGCTTGTCTACGAAGAAGGCAAGATCGGCAAACAAGAACTTCTGAAGGCTTTAGCCGCCAATTTTGATGGATATGATGATATCCGGCGGCTTTGTTTGGAGGCGCCAAAGTATGGCAATGACGAAGATTACGCAGACGCCATGGCGGTCGATTTAATCGCCTTTTTGAACGATTGCGCTGCCAATATGGAAGGTTTCCTCGGACGGAAAGCAAGGATGCTCGGCTTATCCTATGCGATGCATCAAGGTTTCGGGAGACCGACGGGCGCCCTGCCGAACGGTCGGCTGGCGGGGATGACCCTGAACGATGGTTCGGTATCCGCCTCACAAGGGATGGATGTCGAAGGTGTTACGGCGCTGATAAACTCCGCCGGAAAGATAGACCAGATGTCTGACTTTTGCGATCTCATGAACGTCAAGTTCCATCCCTCCGCTTTAAAGACGAAGGATGACCAAGTCAAGCTGCTGGCCCTGATAAAGACACATTTCCAGCACGGATCCAAGCATATACAGTTCAATGTTATCGACAAAGCGACGCTGGTCGATGCCAAAGAAAATCCGCTGGAGCATAAGAACTTACTTGTGCGAGTGGCAGGCTATAGCGCGTTCTTTACCGCATTGGATCCACCCATACAGGACGAGATTATCAATCGGACCGAGCATACTTTAAGCTGAGAGTGAACCCAATGAGCAGACAACTACAACCCAAGACCGATCAAGGGGTCGTCTTCAACATACAAAGGTATTCAATTCACGACGGACCGGGCATCCGGACGACGGTGTTCTTGAAAGGCTGCCCACTCAGGTGTTTCTGGTGCCAGAATCCCGAATCGCACAGGAAAGAACCGCAGGTGTCCCTGAACAGTGACGCCTGCGCTCTGTGTGGGCGATGCGTCAGTGTTTGCCCGACCGACGCCATAAGCTTGGGGACCAAGTCCTCTGCAATAGATAGAGACAAGTGTAGTGGCTGTGGCAAATGTGTCCAAGCCTGTCCCAATGATGCGAGGAGTCTTGCAGGGACCATTTTGACAGTTGATGAGGTCATGCGTCAGGTTTTCAAGGATGTCAGGTTTTATGAGAATTCCGGAGGCGGGGTTACGCTGTCCGGCGGCGAGCCGTTGTATCAGGCTGATTTTGCTCTTTCCATTCTTCAGCGTTGTAAAGATTCAGGCTTGCACACGACTATTGAGACCTGTGGATGTGTGTCGTGGGATGTCATGAAGAATATTTTGGAGTATACCGATCTTGTTTTTTTCGACATCAAACATCTGCAACCAGCCAGGCATCTGGAAGGATGCGGGAAGTCCAACTCTCTGATTTTGGCCAATGCCAAAAAGGTTGCCGAGTGCAAGCCAATTATCGTGCGAGTGCCCTTGATACCAGGCTTCAATGACTCTTCAGAGGCGATCGCCGAGATCGCTCAGTTTGTGAAAACAGAGTTGGGCGCAGTTGAGGTGGAGTTGCTTCCCTATAACAAGATGGGGGAAGTCAAATTTGAGCGATTAGACAAAAAGAGCGTGGCCAAGCAAACTCAGGGGAAAGACTATTTAGAAGGTCTCAGGGTGGTCGTAGCGGATTTGCTTGGAAGTAGCGTTTAGGTTCCTTGAAAAGAAGAAGGGTTATGAATAGAAAGGAGATGAGTTATGTCTGAGTATGATGTAGTTGTGGTGGGCGGCGGCATCGGCGGCCTGTCCGCCGGCGCTTTACTGGCGAAAGCCGGCAAAAAGGTTTTGATCCTGGAAAAGAGCAAGGAAGTGGGTGGCTTTGCGAGATCGTTCACACCCGCTCCCGGCTATATCACCGATAATGGTGCGCACGGATTGTTCCTCAGCGACCAAAATGTCATTTTCGAAGTCTATCGCAGGCTTGAAAAGCAAGCGCCAAAACTGGCCAGTTCGATTGCCCATAGCCAGCACTCGAGCGAAATGTGGACCCACCATGAAGGCCAGTTTAAGAATATGGCAGACATCATGAATCCCGAGGAAATGGCAAGAGTAATCGGCTTGATCTCCCAGCTGCCAAAGGAGGAAATACCGCGACTGTGCGCAGTTCGCCTAAAAGACTATATCCATGGGTTGACTGAAGACCCCGGGGTGCGCCACTACTTCCGGCTTATGGGAGGACTCTGGGCTGTGATAGCCAGAGGGGATGACGCTTCGGCAGGCTACCTTGTTTCCGCGATGCAGGAATGCCTGGGCAAATTCCCGGGGAAGCCGTTACTCGCGGACATCGTTACAGGCGGATGGCACCATCTGTTTCTTCCGATGGTAGAAAGTATCAAGGAAAACGGCGGTGAAATTAGGACCGGCGCCGCGGCCTCGGAAATTATTATCGAGGATGGGAAAGTTCAAGGCGTGGAGATAGATAAGGGCCCTAAAGTAAAAATGGGCTACGTCTCAACGGGCGTGGAGAGAATCGAATGTACGTCAGTGGTGTGCGCCGTACCACTCTGGGATTTGTTCCGGGTTGTCAGGGAAAGCGTTCTGCCACACTGGTACGTGGCGTCGGTGAAAGATGTCTGCCGGAATCTGACGCAACTCTATACGCTCTATGCGGGCATGAAGGAGCCGATGTGGGATCCCCCGCATCGTGGCTATGTCCTGGTGGATCTGCCAAGAACTGCATCTACTCACGGGACAGTTGGTATTACACACCATAACATGCTCGATTCCACCAGGGCCCCTGAAGGGGAGTATCTGTTTACCGTGATGATTCAAGCCGACGAGCTGGAGTATCCCTGTTATGTGGCAAACGACAAGGCTGAAAACAGAAGGCGCATTATCGAGATATTCGACAAAGTGGAGGCGGATATCCTGGACATCTGGCCCAAGTACAAGGATAGACTTTGGACCTTCCGCCATGCCAGCGTTACAGGCATATCACAACAGCCCGGATACGCATCCGCCACCCGGTTGCCTGATGTGCAGCCGCCGGGAATCGAAGGCCTGTACCTGGTGGGCGAACAGTTACAGGGGAAAAAGGGCTGGGAGGCAGGAACAGGCGCTGTCGCAGCCTCAGCGCTGAAAACCGCAGACTTGATCATGAAGCGGGCCTAGCGAAAGCGCTTATTTTATAATCCATACGAAACTGATCAGCAATATATGGCAAATATTTATGCCGTGTTAACGGGAAGAACGATGAAGGAAGGAGATGAGCAATGTCTACTTACGATGTCGCTGTGGTTGGCGGTGGTCTTGGCGGCCTGTCTGCAGGCGCCTTACTGGCAAAGGCCGGCAAAAAGGTTTTGGTTCTGGAAAAGGGTACGGAGGTGGGCGGTTTTGCGCGATCTTTCACACCCGCTCCGGGTTATACCATCGATTATGGCGCGCACGGATTGTTTCTCGGTCACAAAAATGCCATTGCTGATGTTTATGGCAGGATTGGAAAGAAAATGCCACCGTTGAGATCAGACTCTCCCTCAGACGTGCACGGGGAGAATCCATTTTCTCAATCTTGGACTTTCCATGATGGCGAGTTCAAAAGCCTGGCAAGCCTGCTTAAGCCTGAAGAAATGAAAAAAGTATTCGGCATGATCGCCAAAGTACCCAAGGAGGAGATATCTCAACTGTGCAATGTCCGGCTGGAAGATTACATTGCCGGGCTGACCACAGACTCCGGGGTGCGCCACTTCTTCAAGATTATTGGCGGAGGATTCGGCTTGATAGCGCGAGGAGCGGAATGTTCTGCGGGCTACATCATTGGTTGGGTGCAAGGAACCCTGAAGATTACTGGGAAGCCGATCGCAATTGACGGTGTTACGGGGGGGGGGATAAAAATTCTGCTGATGCCATTGGTGGAAACCATCAAAGAGAACGGCGGCGAAATAAGGACCGAAACCTTGGTTTCGGAGATCATTGTAGAAGATGGAAAAGTAAAGGGCGTAGAGATAGACAAAGGTCCCAGAGTAGAAATGGGCTATGTCTCCATGGGTGTGGAGAAAATTGAGTGTCCGTCAGTGGTGTGCGCCGTTCCAGTCTGGGACTTGTTCCGGGTGATCAGGGAAAGCGTATTGCCTTACTGGTACGTGGCGTGGGTGAAAAACGCTTGCCGAAATCTGACGCAAGTCTATACGATCAATGCGGGTTTAAAGGAACCGCTGTGGGAGCCCGCGGTTCGAGGCTATTCTTTGCTTACTTTACCAAGACTTGCATCCACACATGGAACCTGTTTTATTGGACACCCTCCCGGCATGTCTCCCAATGGGGAGTATCTGTTTTCAGCCATGATTCAGGATGACGAATTGGATTCTCCCTATTTTACGGAAATCGACAAGGCTGAAAACAGAAGGCGCGTTATTGATGTATTTGACAAAATGGAGGCGGATATCGCGGACCTCTGGCCAAAGTACAAGGACCCCTTTAATACCCGTTGGGCCAAGCGCACAGCTAGTGTTTTAGGTATATCGGAACAGCCCGGATACGCGCACCCCCAGCGCCTGATCGATGTTCAGCCGCCTTGCGTTAAAGGACTATACCTGGTGGGTGAACAGTTGCGGTCGGTAGAGGGTCAGGACTCACTGATAGGCGCCGTCGCCACGACAGCGCTGAAAGCCGCGGACCTGATTATGCAGGAGGGGGCATGGCGACAGGTTCCCAATTGCCAGGTCAGCTTGTAAAGCACTTCGGCGCTTCGCGGATTAGTGTGAGAACAAAATCTGTACTTTTAATTTTTGCTGTAAAAATAATGGTGAAATAATATCCGCATCATTGAGTCCGGGGAAAATTCACGCTAATCCCAGCTGAACCAGCACTTCAAGGGCGGAGGCAAAATGACAAAAAAAAGTAATGTGCATCAGTGAACTGTTGCAAGCCCTTGCTAACGCTGCAGATGGAAGCCTCCGTTTCGCCCGTAGTATGAAAATCATAGAAAAAATGACTTCTAGCGGTTTTGCTCGATAGGTATTTGATTATAGTTATGGATTCCTTGGAAAATGAATTCTGTGATTAAAGAAAGGAGGCAAGTTTATGGTAACAAAAAAAGTTCATATTGGATTTTTCTTTCTTGTGGCGGTAAGTATTATTACTATTTCACCATGTCCTTTGGGGGCATCCGAGGTTTCCCTCTTTGACAAGCCTCTCAGATATTTCGGGGTTTTGTCGCAAACTTTTGCGTATGGGTGGAATGATGACTATGATACATACAAAGGCTTCAATCAGGCAACAACGACCGCATTTCTTGAGGGCGATTATTCGCCGATTGACAATTTTAGTCTCTACAGCATGCTTTCACTGACAGGTGATTTGGCTTACGCAATCAACAACGACAGCGAAAAGTGGAACAACCGGCAGTTCGACAAGGCCGGAGAAGATTTGGCTTTTGACGACGAATACTGGCGGATTCTGAAAGAACTTCATGGGACATGGAACATAAACACAGCTTTGATCCGTGTCGGCAAGCAGATTGTATCGTGGGGGGAGTTGACCGGAGTCCGGCTGTTGGATCAGATAAATCCGTCCGATTCTACCAGGGGCATCTCTGATATCGAGTTTGAGACATCAATCGTCCCGACCTGGCTTGTGAGGACGGATTTCAGGCTTCCTGTCAACTCGGCATTGGTTTCAGATGCCACTTTGCAGTTCGTCTATGACCCGAATGTTGACAATGACATTTATTCCCGTTCTTTTCTACCTGGGAATGATGTGATGGGAGTATGGGCGCCTTACATTGAGG
>JABDRH010000234.1 GCA_013041835.1 Desulfatitalea sp.
CCCACACCCACGCCGCCATGTCCCTTTTCCGTGGCCTGGCCGACGATCTGCCGCTGATGACCTGGCTCAACGATCACATTTTTCCCGCCGAAGCCAAGCTCAACGCAGACATGGTGCGGATTGGCACGCGTCTGGCGTGTGCCGAGATGATTTGTTCCGGAACGACCTGTTTTTGCGACATGTACCTGTTCGAAGAGGCCGTGGCCGAAGCCGCAGCCGAGTGTGGCGTGCGGGCGGTGGTTGGCGAGGTGCTTTACGATTTCCCGTCGCCCAACTATGGTCCGCTGTCCAAAGGTTTTGAATATGTGGCGGATATGCTTGCCCGCTGGGCGGACCACGATCTGGTGCGCGTAGCGGTAGAGCCCCATTCGCCGTACCTATGCGAGCCGCTGCTGCTGGAGCGGGCCGCGCGGCTGGCCATGGATCACCAGGCCCTGTTGGTGATTCACGTGTCCGAAACCGAGAGTGAAGTGGAACAGATCCGGGAGAAATACGGTACAACCCCGGTAGGCCATCTGGCCGAGCTGGGCCTTCTCGGACCCAACCTGGTGGCCTGCCACGCCGTAAAGCTCACCGAGGCGGATATCGCCCTGCTCAAGGCTCATGACGTGAAGGTTTCCCACAATGTCGAAAGTAATATGAAGCTCGCCTCGGGCGTGGCACCTGTGCCGGATCTTTTGGCTGCCGGTGTGTGTGTGGGGCTCGGGACCGACGGCTGCGCCAGCAACAATAATTTGGATCTGTTGGCCGAAATGGACATGGCCGCCAAACTTCACAAGGTCCATCGCATGGACCCGACCGTCATGAATGCCGGCACCGTGCTGCGAATGGCCACCATCGATGCCGCCCGGGTGCTAGGCATGGAACGTCTCATTGGTTCCATCGAGGCAGGCAAACTGGCCGATCTTATCGTGGTGGATACGGCCAAGCCCCACTTGACGCCCATGTATGATCCCGTCTCGCACCTGGTCTATGCGGTCAAGGGCAGCGACGTCCGCCATTGCATTATCAACGGCCGGGTGGTGATGACGGATGGACATCTAACAACCGTGGATATCGGTCAAGTCATTACCGATGCACGAAGGCAGGCCGAAGTGATCGCTGAAAACGATTGAGAGGTTCGGTTGTACGATATCTTGATTCACAACGTCACTGTCGTCACTGTGGACGCCGACTTCACTATCCTTTCAAACGGCGCTGTCGCGCTGGGCGGCGGGCGGATTCAAAAAGTATGGCGACCTGGGCCGGACGATCCTCTGCCAGACGCCGCAGAGACCATCGATGCCGGTGGCGGTATGGTGATGCCCGGCTTGGTCAACGCCCATACCCATTTGCCCATGTCCTTGTTTCGCGGGCTGGCCGACGACCTGCCGCTTGAAACTTGGCTCGATAACCACATCTTCCCGGCCGAGGCGCAGCATATCTCGCCAGATACCGTTGCTCCGGGTGCTAGACTCGCGTGCGCCGAGCTTCTGCTGGGCGGCACCACGACTTGCTGCGACGGCTATTTCCTGGTGACGCATTTTGCCGCTGCGGTGGTGGAAACGGGTATCCGGGCGATTCTCGGCCAAGGGGTCATCGACTTTCCGGCACCGGGTGTACCCGATCCGGCGCTCAACGTGGCCACGGCCAAGGCGTTCGCGGAACAATGGCGGCATTGGTCAACTCGCTTGCAGCCCGCCATCTTCTGTCATTCACCGTATACTTGCTCGGCCCGGACCCTGGTGGCGGCCAAGCAGGCCGCCGATGAGCTGGGCGTTTTGTTGCAAGTGCACGCGGCCGAATCCAGTGTTGAGCGGGATCGGCTCAGGCGCGAACAAGGCCGGTCTCCGATCGCCTATCTTTCAGGGTTGGATCTTTTAGATCCCAACACGCTCCTGGTGCATGCGGTTTGGCTCGATGAAGAAGACCTGCAAACAATTGCCGCTGCCGGCGCCCCCGTGGTTCACTGCCCGGAGAGCAATATGAAACTGGCTTCGGGGGTTTCCCCGGTGCCTGACCTGCTGGCCGCGGGCATTGCCGTCGGCTTGGGTACGGACGGCAGCGCCAGCAACAATGATCTGGATTTGTGGAGTGAGATGGACAGCGCGGCGAAATTGCACAAGGTCCATCGCAACGATCCCACGGTGATGGATGCCGAGACCGTGGTGCGCATGGCCACGGTCGAAGGCGCCCGTGCCTTGGGCCTGGATCGGCAGATCGGCTCCCTGGAGCCGGGCAAAAAGGCCGACCTGATCGTCTTGCGACCGGATCGGCCTCATCTGACGCCGCTGTATCATCCGGCCTCCCACCTGGTCTATGCCGCTCGCCCGGACGATGTGCGGCATGTGCTGGTCGACGGCCGTTGGGTGGTGCGCGACGGTTCGCTGCTGACTGTCGATGTGGAGGGACTGATGGCCGAGGTTTCCGAACTTGCGCGGCGCATCAAGCCATAGATAATTGAAGTCTCTGCCCTGGTGCGAAGGCAGTGAATGCAGGTGACCCTGGTGGAAACGCCCGTCAATATAGAACGTTTATTGCAGATCGCCCGGGGAGACCGACCGGCGGATCTGTTGTTTCGCGACACGCGCCTGGTCAACGTTTTTGCCGGTGAGGTGGTGCGGACCGACTTTGCCGTTGCCGACGGCCACGTTGTGGGCTTTGGCACTTACGCGGCCGAAGAGGTGATCGATCTGGCCGGACGCATTGTGGCGCCGGGCTTTATCGATGCCCATGTCCATATTGAAAGCGCCATGGTCGGCCCGGCACAGTTCGCCCGGGCCGTCTTGCCGCAAGGCACCACCACGGTCATTGCCGATCCCCATGAAATTGCCAATGTTCTCGGTAGCACCGGTATTGACTACATGTTGACGGCCGGCCGGCATGCCCCGCTCAACTTTTTCTTCTCGCTGCCGTCTTGCGTTCCGGCCACCCATATGGAGACGGCCGGCGCACGTCTGACCACCGCTGAGCTATCGGCCTACGCCACCCATCCCCGTATTGTCGCGTTGGCCGAAATGATGAACTATCCCGGTGTGGTGAACGCCGACCCCGATGTGTTGGCCAAAATTGCGACGCTGCGGGCGGCCGGCAAGCCTGTGGACGGCCATGCCCCCGGCCTGGCCGGCGCTTTGCTGCATGCTTACCTGGTTCCGGGCATCGGCAGCGACCACGAATGCACCACTGCGGCCGAAGCCACCGAAAAACTGGCCGCCGGGATGCATATCATGGTGCGCGAAGGGACCGGGGCACGTAATTTGAATGACTTGCTGCCCATGATTACGGACCGCACGGCCCGCCGCATGATGTGGTGCACCGATGACCGCCACTGCCACGACCTGTTGGCGCAGGGGCATATCGCCGGCATGATGCGTCGCGCTGTAGATGCCGGTATGGACCCGATCGTTGCGATTCAGATGGCCACCCTGAATCCGGCCGAATACTTTCGTCTTGACCGGGTGGGTGCTGTGGCCCCCGGCCGGCGGGCCGACCTGGTGGTGCTGGACGACTTAAGGGATCCTCAGGTTCGCGATGTCTACTTTGGCGGAAGACTTGCAGCCCGGGACGGGCAACTCGTAGAAATGGGGTTCGCCACCCCGGTCGATCCAGTGCCGTCGTCCATGCACGTGGCGGCGGACCAGCTCGATTTCAGGGTGCCGGCCACGGGGCGGCGGATGCGCATGATCCAGGTCGTCCCGGACCAGATCGTGACCCGGTCCATTGTGGTGGATGCCGTGATCCGGGAGGGGTTGGCCGTGGCCGATCCGGATCAGGATATAGCGAAGATCGCCGTGGTCGAACGACACCAAGGCTCCGGGCGCATTGGACTGGGGTTCGTCCGCGGCTTTGGGCTCAGGCGCGGCACCCTGGCTGGCACCGTGGCCCACGACTCCCACAACATCATCGTGGTGGGCGTCCGGGATGCGGATATGCATGCGGCGGTAGTCGAGCTAGTCCATATGGGAGGCGGGTTGGTGGCCGTGGACCAGGGGAAGACCATCGCCCGCCTGGCGCTGCCGGTCGCCGGATTGATGTCCGGCCTCTCCGTGGAGGGTGTCTGCGGACGGCTCGATGGTTTGCTCGATGCTGCCCGAGGGCTGGGAACAAGCCTGGCTGATCCGTTTATGACTTTAAGCTTCATGGCCCTGCCGGTCATACCGGACCTGAAACTTACCGATCACGGCTTAGTGGACGTGGGGGCGTTCAACGTGGTTCCCTTGTTTGTGTAAGAAGTATCGGCGTAAGAGAAAGGGGGAGAAATGATGAAAGCACATGTACTGTTGTTTAACGGGTATGCGGATTGGGGAATTGGCAACGCTTTGGCCGAATTGCGTCGTTTAGGCGACAAGTCGGTGATCAGTGTCGGTTTCGACGGTTCATCCATCACCTCTTTGGGCGGACTGCGGGTGACACCGGACATCACCTTGTCCGACGTCGACATCGACGGTGTGTTGATCTTTATGCTTCCCGGCGGCCAGCTATGGGAGGGCGACTATCCCTTCGAGGCGTTGAAGGCCCTGCTGGTCGACCTGGAACGTTGCTCAGCGCCCATTGCCGCCATCTGTGCCGCCACCACCGTGCTGGCGCGGGCCGGTTTGCTCCGCAATCGCAAGCATACCAGCAACTCCGCCAAATATATGGCCAAGATGGTGCCCGGCTACGCCAACCGAAAACACTACGTGGACGCGCTATCCGTCTGCGACCGAAGCGTGATCACTGCCAGCAGCCTGGGCGCCGTGGACTTTGCCGCCCAGATACTGGAAGAGCTGAACATCGCCGACGCCGACATTCGAAGACGCTGGTACGAAGCCTTTAAATATGGGAACTATCCGGATATGGAATAGCCGGCGTCCCATCCACAAAGGGTCGGTTGTGGTTCAGATCAAGGCCGCAGCGATGTTGCACGCGCAGGCGAAGTGGCCACTACGTCGAGGATTCCAACATCGCAGAACGCAGATATGGGCCGCAAGGGGTCATATCTGGATGGACACGGACTAGTGCCCGCCACTGCCGAGTATACCGCTTGCCGCAATCGAAAGGATGACCGCTTCCAGCAGGGCCAATACGGCCATCACCAGATCCCCGTTTTTGAAAAGACCTGGAACAATGGCCAGGTAGCAGATCACTGTCAAGCCGGCGAGCATGGCAATGGGCACGAAATTCAAGAAGTCCGCGTAATTGAGCATGCCGAGCCATGCCCATCCAGCTTCGACATCTGCCTGGTGCAGATAATCGCTCACCGTCATCCCCCAGTATTCAGATATGGAATCCAGGGAAATATACGGTTTCAGGATACCAAAGCAATAAATGAAGAACGTGACCAGCAGCAGTGCGAGTCCAAGATACATCCCTTTTTCGAGAATTTTGGCGTAAAGCAACTGTTCCGGAGTCGCTTGCAGCGAGGTGTTTTGACTTTCGGCCATGCGATTTCTCCTGTTATCAAGGGGTATGGTTAAAACAGATCGATGCCGATCCCTTTGGTAAATGCCTTGATTCCCGCAAAGGCCAAAATAGTGATGACCATCCAGCGAATAAAGGTCGGTTTGGCGATCTTGAGACACCAGACACCGATAAACGATCCTAACATGATCCCCACGAGGGATGGGACCACCATCAGTGGTAATACGCATCCCTTGTTAAGGTAAATCCAGGCTGCGGAAGTATCGGTGATGGACAGCAAGAATTTACTGGTGGCCACGCTGATTTTCAGCGGCGCACCCATCACGAGATTCAGTACCGGCACATTGGCCCATCCGGCGCCGAGCCCGAACATGCCGGC
>JABDRH010000236.1 GCA_013041835.1 Desulfatitalea sp.
CGAATAAGCTGCTTGTCACCGGAACGGCCTGTTTTGCGGTGGCGATACTAAGCGGTTTGCTGACGGAGCAAAATCGAAAAAGCCAGGATGAACTTCGCGTCATGGAAGGGCATGTCAAGCGTGTGGAGAAGATGGCCTACATGGGCGAAATGGCAGCGGGCCTGGCCCACGAAGTAAGGAATCCACTGGCTTCCCTGGTCGGCTCGATTCAGTTGCTCAAGGAAGATTTGCATTATGATCCGGATCACATGCGCTTGATGGACATCATTTTGCGAGAGACCGATCGCTTGGGCACATTGGTCAATGATTTCCTTTTCTTTGCGAGGCCACCGGCGGGAAAACCGGAAATGTTGGATTTGAAGGAGGCCATCGATGAAATTGTCAGCCTTTTCAAGCGCGATACGAACCATGTCAGGCGATTTGTTCTCGAAACGGATTTACAGGATGGGCTGCGTGTGGTGATGGACCACACCCACCTGAGTCAAGTGTTGTGGAACCTGTTGCTCAACGCCGCAGAAGCGATCCAGGAGGATGGCCGCATTGAAATTAGCGCCATGGCAAGCAGGAACAATGACGTGCGCATTCAGGTAAAAGATAATGGATGCGGCATGTCCCAAGAGACGGTGTCGGCTGTTTTCGATCCTTTTTTCACCACCAAACCGGAAGGCACCGGTTTAGGGCTTTCCATTGTTCATCGCATCCTGGAAGCCTACGACAGCCGGCTGGATGTGCATACCCAAGAAGGGGCTGGCACCACATTATCCTTCGCGCTGAAACGGTCCAATCGAACGGCTTGACATTTGAGCACCGGAGCAGTAAACGGTGCGCATGCCTGAACCTCATGATCACCGCCTGCTGCGCCGAACCTGGATTCTGATCGGCATCTGTACGTTGGGGCGCTTGTTGTACGCCCAGGCTTTCTTTCTGGTGCCTGATGAGACCAATTACTGGCAATGGTCGCGCCATTTGGATTGGGGGTATCATGATCAGGCCCCCATGATCGCATGGACCATCCACTTGGCCACCCGGTTATTGGGACATAGCGAATGGACCGTCCGTTTGCCGTCGGTTTTCGCCTTGACGGTTGCTTCCATTTACCTTGTTCTGATGGCCAGACGCTGGTTCAGTGCGCAAGTGGCCTGGCAGACGGCATTGGTGAGTCAGGCGATTCTGCTTTTCAATATCGGATCCTTGCTGGCCACGGCCGATGGGCTGCAGGCCATGGCTTGGGCCGGTGCCTGCTATCATGCAGCCCGGGCCTATGAGGACAATACCTGGGGACAGTGGTTTGCCGGCGGGGCATGGTTTGGTTTTGGATTGCTGAGCAAATACACGGTGGTGCTCTTTTTGCCTTGCCTGCTGGCGTATGCATTGTTCTCAAAAAAACATCGCGGCAGAATGATCAGCCCAAAACCGTACCTGGCCTGTCTTTTGGGCTTGCTGATGTTTTCCCCGGTTATCTATTGGAATGCCAGCCATCAGTGGAACTCCATGCGCCATGTGGCCTATATCGGTGGTGCCAATGATCGATTAACCTTGCACCTGAACTTCTTTGGTGACTACCTGGCGTCTCAGGCCGCTTTGTTGACCCCGATGCTTTTTATTCTGATCGTCTTGAGCTGGCTTCGATTTCTGCAGGGCCGCTACCCCAAGGAAAATTGGTTTTGTTCCTATTTGTTTTTTACCTCCTTGCCCGTATTCGCAGGGTTTGCGGTGTTGAGCCTGCACACGCGAGTTTACGGCAACTGGCCCGGATTCGGATATGTTTCCGCCGTGTTGCTGTCCACCGTTTTTTGGAGCGGTACCGCCCCATCCAGTGTCGATCGGGGAGGGGGATCGAAGACGTCCGGTACCCTATGGCGCTGGAGCGTGGTCAGCGCTTACGTATTTACAGGCATTGTATTGGTACAAGTTATTTTTCCGGTATTGCCCATTCCGGCGCGGTTTGACCGATCGGCCACTGAGAGTGCCGGGTGGGATCTGCTCGGCAAGCACGTCGACACGATCCGCAGGGATATGCCCAATGCCCAAGAGACGTTCCTCTTTGGTTTCCGATACCAGATTGCCAGCGAACTGGCATTCTATGTGCCCGGACAACCGCGAACCGTATCCATCAACCGATGGAGCCGGCCCAATGTGTACGATTATTGGTGGCAGGACGCTGATCTGGTTGGCATGGATGCAGTCGGCGTGCTGGAAAGCGCACAGGAGCGGTCACGCCTTTTGCAGGTCTTTGAACACGTGTCTTCGCCTGAGAAATATGATGTGTTTCGTCGACATATATGGCATTCCCCCGATACTTCGGTCCCGCCGGTTCGAACCCACTATATCTACCGCTGTTTCGGCTTTAAAGGCGGGTTGCGCTGGACACCCCCTTCAGCAGATGACATTCGTGCGACACCCCCATGATGATCATACCTTCTCATTTGTGTACTATCGTATAACCGATCTGTGATGCTTTGCAGACAAGTCGAATAGAGGGGGTGTCCGTCCGGTCCCGACCCGCTTCATTGATTTTTCCATGCATTTGAAATGACAAATAAAATATAAAAAATAAGCATTCGTGAAAATAATGGCATGCATGTTGCTTTTTAGATTTGCGTGCCAGCAAACGTATTTGGCTCTTTGAACCATAGCTTGAAAAAGGCAAACCATCCGAAAGGGTGGGACGCAAAGCCACTGGCCTAAGTCCATATCAGATGGATAAGGCAGCAGGGTTGCCGGGCGACTGCGACATCTCTCAATGAGTGCCTCTCGCGCGGTATCTTATAAATTGGGAGATGTTATGATAACAAATCGTCTTTTCTATGCAACAAAAGTATTGGCCGTAATCAGCTTCTTATTGTTGGTTACCCTCCCCTTGATCGCCTCTGCAGCTCAAGTCCAGTTACAGTGGGACGCAAACGATCCGGCCCCTGAGGGTTACCGGTTGTTTCAACGCACAGACGGATCGACGTATGATTACAGTCAGCCGGTATGGAGTGGGACCACTGCCACATGCAGCGTTGACAATCTGGTCGTGGGAGACACTTACCACTTCGTCGTTCGCGCTTTTGTGGGCGGGGATGAAAGTGTAGACTCCAATGAAGTGGCTTACACAGCGGTTGCCGAACCTCCACCAGTTGTTGTGGACAGCGATGGAGACGGCTATGATGATATTTCCGATGCCTTTCCCCAGGACAGTTACGAATGGGTCGATACGGATGGAGATGGGGTCGGTAACAATGGCGACTTGGATGATGATGGGGATGGCCTGCCGGACACTTGGGAAGTACTACACGGAACCAATCCATTAATTGATGACGCAGATCAGGATGTGGATGGAGACGGCATAACCAACATTGAAGAGTACCTTTATACCGCACCCGACCAACCTCTGCTCAATAAGCCCATTGACGGCGCCGCCCATGTCGATTTAACGCCTATCTTGATTACCCATGTGTTTTCAGATGCCGATGGTGACAACCACACGGCGACGTGCTACCAGATCAGTACCACAGAAGACTTCTCGTCGCTGGTCTATGAAAAGACAACTCAGGTGTACCTCGAGCGTATCCGCATTCCCGAATTGATTCTAGAACCCGATACCACATACTACTGGCGGGTTAAATTCTTCGACCATCACGGATATGCATCCGAGTGGTCTGAATCGAATGATTTTACTACCATCGACCATGCAACTGCCGGCGATTTAGATGGTGACGGCATTTTCGACGATCAGCGACTGGGCGGCGATGCCGATTTGGATGGTGACGGCACATCCGATGTGCTTCAGTCCGGTCTGCAGGGTGTCGTGACGGAAGATGCCTATAATCCCCAAGTAGCCGTCAAGCGTATTGGCGGAAACGCTCAATTGGTCGGTGTGCGCGCGCTGGATATGGATACCCTGGAAGTAGATATGAATCAAGCCGAGAAGATGTCCGGTGTGATCAGCTTCAAGCTCTATCTCACCGGCGACACGGCAACCACGTCGGTCACCGTGTGGTTCTCGCAACCGGCGCCTGAAAATGCGCAATGGTATAAATATGATCAGGAAACAGGCTGGAGTGTTCAAGATCAGGCAGTATTCAGTGCGGACCGCATGTCCGTCACGTTGCAGCTGGAAGATGGCGGGGATAGCGACGAGGATGGCGTGCGCAACGGCATCATCGTCGATCCTTGCGGGCTGGGGTACGACAGCCATATCCTTACGCCATCGCCGACAAGCCCGGGAACCGTACTGGAAGATGCGATCGAGGCCGGTACTTCAGGATGCTTTATCTCCACGCAAATGGATGGCGCCCGCAAAGATGCAAAACCGATTGCCGCGGGTCTTTTCCTGATCATTGGATGGATGATAGTGTCCGTGTCACTACGGATCAGTGCACAGCGTCGTGGAATGATCAAAAAGCGCCTTAATTGAAAGCCCTGCAATCTCACATGGATTGCCTTTTCCCTCGTAATACCCAGGCCGCAGAATCAGCGGCCTGGGTGCCCATCTCCCCAAATGGTATTTGCGGCATTCATCCGGGCCGTAAATACCATTTGGTCTATGTGGCATGCAGCCGCCGGATACGCAACAACTCACGGAATACATAGAGGGACTTGCCGATACTATCGTATTGAATCCTCGAATCGGCCACGTGAGTCCATTGCACCGGGAATTGAGCCACCTGATAACCTCCTCTTTTCGCCAACCATAGGATTTCGGGGTCGAATATCACGCTGTCCAGTTTCTGTTGGGTAAATAGATCGACGGCTGCGGATCGGGTGAAGAGTTTGAAGCCGCACTGGGTGTCCGGGTAAGCGATTCCCAAGTAACGGTTTTGGATGAGTGTGTAGATCTTGGCGGAAAGCTCGCGCATGAAATTCTGGCGAAAGTTCTTTTGAGCTCCCGCAATGGCGCGTGAAGCAATGGCGATGTCATATCCGGCGTCAATGAGCGCCAAACCCTTTTGACAAGCGGCCATGGGAACCGCATAATCGGCATCCATAAACATGATGACACGGCCACTGCCGCGCAGCATGCCGTACTTTACGGCATAGCCTTTGCCCCGGTTGGGGTGGTATTCCAGGACATCCATTCGCACTCGCCCCTTGGGCTTGAAGCTGGCGGCCACCGCTGCCGTTTGGTCTTTACTGCCGTCGCTGACCACTAGGAGCTGGATCGAAAACGGCTGCCGTTCCAGGTAGGCCAACGTGTGCGTCAGCGTGGGTACAATTCGGTCTTGTTCATTATAGGCCGGAATGACGATGGTCAGGTCGGTTTCATTATCCATTGGGTTCATGGGCAGGATTACTCCAAACGGTGACCATAAAAACGGTCTGCTTCCTGTGTGATGCGCATCAATTCAGTTTCTAGGATTTTGGTGTGCTGGTTCAGTCGCACCTCATCGAGCTGCGCGGGTACCTGCAGCGGTCGGCCGTAAATCATCAGACAATCCGTGCCAGGATGGGGAATAAGGAAACGGTCCCAACTGTTTAACAGGATCCGCCGCTGTGCGCTATACGTCACTGGGATAATTGGATATCCGGTTTTCTGAGCCAGATACACCACACCCGGCTGGACGATGTGACGCGGACCCTGTGGGCCGTCTGGAACGACCCCCCCGCATCGCCGGCCGCGTTTCATCTCCTTGATCATTCGAACGATGGCTC
>JABDRH010000238.1 GCA_013041835.1 Desulfatitalea sp.
TCTCACTTTTCGGGCCGATGTGGTGGGTCAGATCAACCTGTCCGATGGCTCGGCGCTTACTTTCCCGGCAATCGATGAGGCTCGTGGAGACGGCGGCCGGGATATCGCGAACAACTACAGCCTGGACGGTGTGCAGGGGCGTGTCGTCGGATTCAATCTTGTCAAGGTTCAGCAGGGCAACTGCTCTGAGAACAATCCGCCTCCCGGTGCGCCCGACGACAAAGTGCAGATCGGCGAGGAGTGTACTTTCCAAATCTATGCCGGCGACTGGTTCGGCTATCGTACTCCCGGTCGCACGTTAGTTGCTGTTCGGGATATAGCGGTCATCGATAGGTTGCCCGATGGCCAGGGCTACATTTGGTCCACTACCACCAGTACGAGCGGCATCGAGAACCCGACCCTTTCACCCCTAGTGTCGGCGCCCAATGAGGGGGCGGTGGAATGGACCTTCAATAAGACGGTGGCCATTAAACAAACGGGTCACTGGTTCAGGGCCAATGTCGCCACGCGCCTTCTCAATGATCCCAAAAACACTTTCAACGCCTTGCCCAACGGGCACGCTGAAGAGAGCACGAATACGCTGACTTCCACCTTCTGGGCCACGTTCATGAATGATGAAACTGGCGAGATGGAGCCGCCTGAAAGAATATATGAAGAAACTGCGGGCTTTCCGGCTAAAGCAGTTCGCCAGGTGAAACTAATTGTCACCGAACCCCATCTTACAGTGTCCAAGCAAGTGTGTATTGAGAGCCCACCTGACCGCATCGGCCTGAGTTGCTCGCATTTTACGGACCTGGCCGCCGACGGTGATGCCTACGATACCTATATCTACCGCTTGACCATCGAAAACGAGGCAGCCAGTGAGGGCTTCACCCGGGCGCCGGCCTATGATGTGACCGTCCATGACATCCTGGATGCCTCGGACTTGGCCTATGTGCGGCCCTTTAGCAGGGACGGCCTGGACAACGACGGCGATGCGGAGATGGATGGGGCCGATACAAGCGGCGAAGGTGAAATCTCGGACAACGAGGTGAAAAACGGCATGCGGGCCGAACTGACTTTCTCCCACACCCACAGCAAGGCCCTTGAACGTATCGATCCCGGTGCCAAGGTGGACCTCTACTACCGCGTGGATTTCGAGGACGATGCCGCGCCGCTGCAGACCTTTGTTAACGAGGTGAAGGCGACCTACGACAGCTTGGCGGGCCCCGTGGGCAACCAGCGCAGACCCCAACGCCCCACCGGGGACTTCGCCGGCGCCCGTGCCTACACCTCGGACCCAGATACGGCCGTGGTGCGGATGCTACCTGTAAATGCCAAGCCCAAAACGATCGAGAAGCTTTCTATCACGGATTATATCGCTTCGGACGACGATCCGGCCTCTTCGGACACGGTACAGGGTGTGTCCATCGGTGAGGAGGTCAGGTTCCGCCTGACGGCGAACCTGCCCGTGGCGCAGTTGCGCGACCTCACCATCACGGACGAATTACCGGCGGGACTCACCTGCATCGAAGCGCCGCCGGTGGATCTGAATGTATGGCCATACAGCGGGGCCGGATTCAGACGACCCAATGGCAATCCGATACCGCCGATTTCGCCGATCTGCCAGCAGGATAGGGTCACCTGGGCCTTCGGCGATGTGGTGCTGACCAACCGGAAGGACAATGCCGACTATTTTGAGTTTTGGGTGGAGTTTATCGCTCGCGTGAAGAACGAAGCCATCACCAAGGACGGCAAAGATCTCTCCAACGGCGCTCCGAGCACCATTGCCTATGTCGAATATATCGACGAAGGCAGCAAAAGGGTGCGACACGACTTCGGTCAGGTCAAAGCGGTGGTCAACGAGCCGCAGATCGACCTCACCCAATCCTTCAGCACGGCCAGCGCTGATGCCGCCGATATCCTTACGGTGACGGTGACGGCTGAAAACATCGGCACGGCCACGGCCTTCAATCCGCGGGTGTTGGATCAGCTCGACGGCCACAACCTTACCTACGTGGGCAACGTGGGCGGCGCAAATCCGCCGGACCAGGTGGACACCACGACCTTCGGCGCCAACCAGCCGCTTTTTTCCTGGCGTTCGTCTGACGGCATCGTCGCGGGCAGCACCATCAGTTTCACCTTCGACGTGCGGGTGGATGACATCGTCCAGCCCCATGAAATCCTGGTCAACGCCCTCCAGGCCGACTGGACCTCCCTGCCGGGCCGGGCCACTGCGTTGAACGGCACGGGCAGCATCGGCGAAGATGGCAGCCGCCTGGGCATGCGCATCGGCGCCTTGCCCAACGCCGGCGATGCGCTGAACGACTATGAAACCACGGCCGCCGCCCAGGTGGAAGTGCCGGCGCCTGCCTTTGACAAGAGCGATCTGGCCGACACGCTCATCCCCGCCATCGGTGCGCGCAAAGTGTTCCAGGTCGAAGTGCCCTTGCCCGAGGGCATCACCCATCACCTATTTATCCGCGACTTGCTGGACGCCGCGGGGCTCAGTTATGTGCTGGAAAACAACGCCGCTTACGACATCACCTATACCTTCCAGGGCATCGCCGCCATCAACGGTCACCCCCCCGGTGAAGCGGCCTTCAACGCTTTTCCGGCCGACGGCGGCAAGGGCGGGATCACCTGGGATATCGGCACGGTGGCGACCCGGACCGAAAACGATGTGAATGCCGAAGTCGAGGCCGTTGTGCCGTTGATCCGCATTCAGTACTTTGCCCGGGTCAACAACGACACGGAGACCGACAATGGCGATACGCTGCGCAACAGCGCGACGCTGACGTATGACCATGGCGAAAGCGGCGTCCCGCAGACGATGTCCGGGGATACGCCGGCGGTGACCGTGGTGGAGCCCGAACTGAATCTGTCCAAGAGCGTCCGCAACGTCACGCCGGGCAAGAGCGCCGACGACCCGGCCGAAGGCGGCGATCTGCTCGCGTACCAGTTGGTCATTCAAAACATCGGTACCGCCACCGCCTTCGATGTGAACGTGGTGGACACCCTGCCGGCGACTTTGCAGCTCCACGGCGGCTTTGCGCCCACGGCCGAGATCAACGGGACGCCGGTTGCCGGTTTCGTGGCCGCGCCCGCCAACGCGCCTGCCGGT
>JABDRH010000241.1 GCA_013041835.1 Desulfatitalea sp.
TGGTATCGGGAAGGACGTGCGCCCTTGCATACACTTCGTGCAGACATCGACTACGGGTTGATTGAAGCACGCACCACTTACGGCGTGATCGGTGTTAAGGTGTATATCTTCAAAGGTGAGATTCTCAAAAAAGATCAGGCGGCACTTGAAAGTTAAGACGGCATGGAACCGAGCGGCGACCCAATAGTGGCCGTTGTGTGGAGCCAGGAGACAGGTTATTATGTTAAGTCCCAAAAAGGTTAAATTCCGCAAGCAGCAAAAAGGTAAAATGAGAGGCGTCGCGCGCCGTGGTGCGTCGCTCAATTTCGGCGAGTTTGGATTGCAGGCTGTTGATTGCGGATACATCACCGCTAAACAGATAGAGGCCGCACGTATCGCCATGACGCGTCATGTCAAAAGGGGGGGGAAGATCTGGATACGCATATTTCCAGACAAGCCGGTCACCAAGAAGCCGGCCGAAGTGCGCATGGGTAAGGGGAAAGGCGCACCAGAGGCTTGGGTGGCCGTTATTCGTCCCGGCCTTGTCCTTTACGAAATGTCCGGCGTGAATAAGGATATAGCTAGAGAAGCACTACGGCTGGCCTCACACAAACTCTCCGTGAAGACACGTATTGTCGAGAGGAGCGAGACCCTATGAAAGCCAGTGATATCAGAGCCCTCAGTCTTGACGAAATGAAGCTAAAGCTCGTCGAGTTCAAGCATGAGCTATTCAACTTGCGCTTCCAGAAAGGTGCCGGTCAGTTGGAAAATCCATGTAAATTGAAGCAAACGAAAAAAGATATCGCGCGCATCAATACTGCCTTGTCAGATTTGGCACGTAACCCCAAAAAGATGGATAGCCAGGGTGCAAACGATGAAAACTAGAGGAACCAGAAGGCAGGTTGTCGGGACGATCGTCAGCAATAAAATGGATAAAACGGTTTTGGTGGTGACCGAACGGCTGGTGAAACACCCGATGTATAAAAAGTACATCCGTCGCAAGAACAAATACATGGCTCATGACAATGAAAACGCTTGTGGCATCGGTGACAAGGTGCTCATTACAGAATCACGGCCAATAAGTAAAACCAAGCGTTGGCGCGTCAGCAAAATCGTAGAAAAAGCCATTTAGAAGTAAAGGATCAAGAGATGATTCAGAGCGAAACCAGACTGACGGTTGCGGACAACTCCGGCGCGCGTGTGCTATACTGCATCAAGGTGCTGGGCGGATCACGGCGCAGATATGCCACCCTTGGAGACGTCATTGTCGTGTCGGTCAAGGATGCCATTCCTAATGCGAAAGTCAAAAAAGGTGATGTGCATAAAGCTGTCGTCGTTCGCACATCCAAGGAAGTCCGTCGACCTGACGGGTCCTTCATACGATTTGACGACAATTCGGCGGTGTTGATTAACAATCAACGTGAACCGCTCGGAACCCGCATCTTCGGGCCAGTTGCTCGCGAGTTGCGCGCCAAACGATTTATGAAAATCGTTTCGTTGGCACCTGAAGTGCTTTAGGAAGTGACGGAGCAAAGACCGCATGGAACGATACAAGAGTAAATTGAAAAAAGATGACAAGGTAAAGGTAATTGCCGGGAAAGACCAGGGCAAAATCGGAAAAGTCCTTAAGGTCGACCGGAAAAAGAAGCGTGTTTTGGTGGAGAATATCAACATTACCAAGCGCCACCAACGCCCTTCGGCTCAGAATCGCCAGGGGGGCATTGTGGAGACGGAATCGCCGTTGAACTGGTCCAATGTCATGTTGATGTGCAACAAATGCGTGAAGCCGGTTCGTGTCAGGATGCAGATATTGGATGATGGCCAAAAGGTGCGCATTTGCCGCAAATGCAATGAGCAGATCGATGCCTAAGCCAATAGGCACGTCATATGCGGCACGGTCCCGCGGAGGGGTATAATGTCACAATTGCAAACACAATATAGCGAGCAGGTGGTCAACCAGCTCAGGGATAGATTCCAATTCGCCAATGTTCATCAAATCCCCAAAGTGGATAAAATTGTTTTGAACATGGGATTGGGAGAGGCGATCCAGAATATTAAAATCCTGGATTCGGCGGTTGATGAATTAATGAACATAGCCGGTCAGCGGCCCGTCATCACCCGCGCAAAGAAATCGATCGCTGCATTCAAGCTGCGCGAAGGCATGCCTATCGGCTGCATGGTAACCTTGCGGGGCAGGCGAATGTGGGACTTTTTATACAAGCTGATCAACATTGCACTGCCTCGTGTTCGTGACTTTCGCGGTATTTCAGCAAAGGCCTTTGATGGTGACGGTAATTATTCGCTTGGCATCAAAGAGCACATTATATTTCCCGAGATTGACTACGATAAAATCGACAAGATCAAAGGGATGAATATCACGATCGTGACCACGGCCAAAAACAATGACGAGGGCCGGGAGCTTTTATCTTTGTTGGGAATGCCGTTCAGAAAATAGGATGTTCGAAGGAGGTCAATTTGGCTAAGACAGCACTACGCATGAAAGCGCAACGCAAGCCCAAATTTGGCGTGCGGGCCTACAACAGATGCCCTCTTTGCGGACGGCCGCGTGCATTTATTAGAAAATTCGGCATTTGCCGTATATGCTTCCGCAATATGGCATCCCAGGGGAAACTGCCGGGGGTTGTGAAATCTAGCTGGTAGCTGCGCGGCCCGTTGGCAAAGAACAAATGAAACGAGTCCAAAAAAAACGGAGAGCACAATGGCGATAACTGATCCCATTGCCGACATGCTGACCCGGCTTAGAAATGCCGGAAAGGCAAAATTTAACAGTGTCGACATTCCCGGTTCCAAAATAAAGACCGAGATTGCAAAGGTGATGAAGAGCGAAGGATTCATCCGGAACTATAAATTCATCAAAGACGGCAAACAGGGGATTTTACGCGTTTACTTGAAATATGCCGAGGACCAGTCCCATGTCATTCTCGAAATGCAGCGTGTGAGCAAGCCATCGCGGCGCGTTTACGTTGGTGCCAAGGATGTCAAACCGGTATACAACGGATTGGGTACGGCTATCCTATCCACCTCGAAAGGCATTTTAACGGATCGGCAGGCGCGTAAAGAGAACGTCGGAGGAGAGCTTCTGTGCCAGATGTTCTAGTACCGCCCAGTGAAACGGGCTGGATGAACACTTGGCAAACGGTACCGGATGAGAAGAAGCGGAAATTCAAAGATAAAGGGAAAAGACGATGTCGCGCATAGGTAAAAAACCGATTCCCGTCCCTGATAAAACGACGGTTAGTGTCAAAGACGGCGTGGTGACCGTAAAAGGCAAAAACGGCACGCTGACTCACAACCTGCACGCGGCCGTCGAGCTGCAAGTGGGAAAAGAGCAAGTTGACGTCACCATCAAAGACGAGAATCGCAAGACACGTGCATTGCAGGGAATGACACGGAGTATCGTCGGCAGCATGGTTATCGGTGTCAGTCAAGGCTATGAACGAGTGCTTGAAATCAACGGCATTGGTTATCGGGCCGAGGCCAAAGGCAAAAGCATCATTTTCAATCTTGGCTACTCACATCCCATTGATTTTCCGCTGCCCGACGGCATCAGCGCCATGGTGGAGAAAAACAACACCATCAAGCTTTCCGGCATCGACAAACAGATGATCGGCCAGACGGCCGCGCGTATCAGGCAGTTACGTCCACCGGAGCCGTATAAGGGCAAAGGCATTAAGTATGCGGAAGAGTACGTACAGCGCAAGGCTGGTAAAACGGGCACAAAATAGATAATGCGCCCACGATACGCTGAACGAAACAACACCATCTGGTAACAGATGGCCCATGCAACCGAGGAGACCATGAGCACGACAAATCCAAGAGCACTTGCGCGGATCAAGCGGAAAGCGCGCATTCGCAAACGATTGAAGGGGACCACCGAGCGGCCTCGTCTTTGCGTTTTTCGCAGCGCCCGGCATATCTATGCTCAGGTTATTGATGACCGCGCCGGCGCAACGATCGTGACCGCATCCAGTGTGGAATCCGGTTTTAAGGAGAAACCCCAGTTCGAGAGCAAAATGGCAGCCGCGACATTTGTGGGCCAAATGGTGGCCCAACGTGCACTGGAAAGAGGGGTTAAAAAGGTGGTTTTCGACCGTAATGGATTTCTTTACCACGGTCGAATTAAAGCCGTGTCGGATGGCGCCAGGGAAGCCGGTCTGGAATTCTAGCTGCAGGTCAATGTGCATAAGGAGGCAAAGCTTTGTATAAGCCAGAAGTCGATGAAACACAATTGATTGACAAGGTCGTACACATCAGCCGCGTGGCCAAAGTGGTCAAGGGCGGTCGGCGCTTCAGCTTTAGCGCGATCGTGGTGGTGGGCGATGGACAAGGCAGTGTCGGTTGCGGTCTGGGAAAGGCTGGCGAAGTACCAGAAGCCATTCGCAAGGGTATGGAAAAAGCGAAGAAGACCATGGTTAAGGTACCGCTCAAAGAGGGCAGCATCCCTTTTAGGGTAGTCGGCCGCTATGGTGCCGGCCGTGTCATGCTCAAGCCTGCCTCGGAAGGTACCGGTGTTATTGCCGGCGGTGCCGTACGCGCCGTCCTTGAAGCCGTGGGCGTTCAGAATATTCTGACCAAATGCATGGGAACGAACAATCCGCACAACGTGGTCAAGGCCACCATTCAAGGGCTGCAGCAACTCCAGAGCGCCCAACAGGTGGCTTCCCGGCGCGGCGTACAGGTCGAACAACTGCAATAAGGACTACGAATAATGGCTGGCAAATTGAGCATCACTCTGAGAAAGAGCATGATCGGAAGACCCGAAAAGCACCGCAAAGTACTGCGTGGCATGGGGTTGACCCGAATAAATAAGACGGTTCAACTCGTGGATACGCCCGCTACACGGGGTATGATCCAGAAGGTATCCCATTTGGTTGAGGCTGAGGAGATCGAATAATGAAGCTGCACGAACTGAAGCCGGCCGCCGGCGCCACCAAAGACCGCAAGCGAAAAGGGCGCGGCGTTGCGTCCGGCTGGGGAAAGACGGCGGGGCGCGGAAATAAGGGCCAAAAGCAACGCTCCGGTGGTGGTATCAGACCTGGATGGGAAGGCGGCCAGATGCCCTTGCATCGCCGGCTCCCCAAGCGGGGATTCACCAACATTTTCAGAAAGCAGTTCGCCGTGGTGAACGTCAAAGACCTGGAGCGTTTTGAAGCCGGTAGTACCGTTGATCCGGAGGCGCTGACGGATACCGGGCTGGTCAATGGCCGCCATGATGGTATCAAGCTGCTCGGCCAGGGGGAGATCGGCGTTGCGCTTACGATCAAACTGAATGCCGTTAGCCGCAGCGCCAAGGAAAAAGTTGAGGCTGCCGGCGGCTCGGTAGAGGTGATCTAAATGGTTGGCAGCGGATTCGGCAATATTTTCAAGATCCCGGAGTTGAGAAAGCGGATTATATACACCGCGGCTTTGCTTGCGGTCTATCGCATCGGCGTTTATATTCCCACGCCGGGTATCGACGCCGTGGCGCTGAAATCCTATTTCGACGCCATGCAGGGCACCATCTTCGGTGTGGTCAACATGTTCACCGGTGGTGCGCTTGAGCAACTGTCCGTCTTTGCTCTTGGCATTATGCCGTACATCAGCGCCTCAATCATTTTGCAATTGCTCACGGTGGTCATCCCGCACCTGGAAGAGCTCAAAAAAGAAGGCGAGCAGGGCCGAAAGAAGATTACGCAGTACACGCGTTACGGCACCATCGCCTTGAGCATCATCCAAGGCTTCGGCATCGCAGTGGGTTTAGAGAGCATGCAGGCCCCTGGCGGCGGCGCGCCCGTCGTGCCCATTGGGGGTTGGGGGTTTCGAATGCTCACCGTGATCACCCTTACCGCCGGAACGGCCTTCATTATGTGGCTTGGGGAACAGATCACCGAACGGGGGATTGGTAATGGTATTTCACTGATCATCTTTGCCGGCATCGTCGCGCGCCTGCCTTCGGCCATCGTTAATACGTTGCGTTCGGTTCAGGCCGATGAGATGTCAATTTTTGGGCTGATCATTATCCTGGTGCTGATTGGGAGCGTGATCGGCTGCATCATATTTGTCGAACAGGGGCAGCGGCGAATTCCAGTGCAGTACGCCAAACGGGTAGTAGGGCGGCGGATGTACGGGGGACAAAGTACGCATTTACCGCTGAAGATCAACCAATCCGGGGTAATCCCGCCCATTTTCGCATCGTCAATCATCATGTTTCCGGCAACCATTGGACAATTCGCCGGTGAAGTCGGATGGTTAAAGGCGATATCCGAAGCCATGCAACCCGGCGGACTGTACTACAATTTGATTTTTGTCGGGTTTGTTGTCTTTTTTTGCTACTTTTATACGGCTGTCACTTTCAACCCTGTGGACGTGGCGGACAATATGAAAAAGCAGGGTGGGTATATCCCGGGCATCCGGCCTGGCAAACGCACCGCCGACTATATCGATAGAGTCTTGACACGAATCACGCTGGGGGGTGCGGTATATATTTCAGCCGTGTGTGTGCTACCGACTGTCCTCATCAGCAAATTCAATGTGCCGTTTTACTTTGGTGGCACAGCTTTGCTGATTGTGGTCGGCGTTGCCATCGACACCATCGCACAGATGGAGTCGCACATGTTGAGCCGACACTATGAGGGTTTCCTTAAAAAGGGCGGTATTCGGGGACGGCGGTAATAGCAGATAATCTCCATCGGGTATCGCGCACCCGTTATCAACCTTAGGGGGATATATGGCCAAGGAAGAGCCGATTCGGGTAGAAGGCGTTGTTCTAGAAACGCTGCCCAATGCAATGTTTAAAGTGGAACTGGAAAACAAACATCAGGTCCTGGCCCACATCAGCGGTAAAATGCGGATGCATTTTATTAAAATCCTTCCTGGGGATAAGGTAACCGTGGAGTTGTCGCCGTATGATCTGAGTCGCGGCCGGATTACTTAC
>JABDRH010000248.1 GCA_013041835.1 Desulfatitalea sp.
ATAAGGCCGTGGTCGTTGGCGGTGAGACCAGCTATCCATTTTACCACTTCGAAGGCGAAATGCCCCACAAGCCGCGCGTCGCCATGGAGATCTGGGACTTGGCGCCCGGGGATTGGGCCGAAGCCGCTTTGGCACCGTTCAAGGATGTGATCAACGATCCGGCTGCCTGGGCCAAGAAGTGTGTGCAGGATTATGGTGCCGAGATGATCGTGCTTCAGCTCAAAAGCACCGATCCCAACGGCGACAACGCCTCGGCAGCCGATGCGTCCGCCACTGTGAAAAAAGTGCTGGACGTTATCGATGTGCCCCTGATCGTTTGGGGCGTGGCCAACCCGGCCAAAGACGAAGAGACCTTGAAAAAAATCGCCGAGGACCACCAGGGCGCCAACTTGATTCTCGGCCCGGTGGAGGACAAGAACCACAAGGGTATCGGCGCCGCCGCCATGGCCTACGGCCACACTTTGATCTCCTCTTCCCCCATCGATGTGAACCTGGCCAAACAGGTGAACATCCTGCTTGAAAATCTAGGCATGCCAATGGAGAAGATCGTTATCGATCCGACCACCGGCGGTCTGGGCTATGGCCTGGAGTACACCTATTCGGTCATGGAACGTCTACGCATGGCTGCCCTGGCTCAGGGAGACGATAAATTGCAGTTGCCGGTGATCAACAACCTGGGCAACGAGGTGTGGAAGAGCAAGGAGGCCAAACAGACCGCCGATGAAGCCCCAACGCTGGGAGACCCGGAAAAGCGCGGCGTTCTTATGGAGGCCGTGGCAGGTGTGTCTTACCTGATAGCCGGTAGCGAGATCCTGATTATGCGGCACCCGGAAGCCATTCGTCTGATTAAGAGCTACATCGACCTGATGGTGGACGGCGGCAGCGCCATGGATGTCAAGGCCATCGAGAAGCTGTTGGGCGCCGCTCCCGTGGACCTGGCCGCCCTTGCTCCCAAACCCGATCTGACCATCGAGGAAGAGAAAAAGGTCGAAAAACCGGCTCCGGCGAAAAAAGAGGCGCCCAAGGCCGCGGCGCCCAAGCCGGCACCTGCCGCCGCGGCGGCCCCCAAGGCTGAAGCGCCCAAACCACAAGCCGAACCGGCAGCGCCTGCCGCGCCGGCGGTAGACGAAGTCAAGGCCAAAGCAGATGCCGAAGCCAAGGCAAAGGCGGATGCTGAAGCTAAATCCAAGGCGGCAGAAGAAGCCAAAGCCAAGGCCGAAGCGGAAGCCAAAGCCAAGGCCAAAGCGGATGCCGAAGCCAAGGCCAAGGCCGAAGCGGAAGCCAAAAGCAAGGCTGAAATCCAAAAGCGTGAAGCCGAAGAGGATTCCCTGCGCCAAAAACGCGCGGCCGAACGCGATGCCATGTTGGCAAAACGCAAGACGGAAGAGGGTGATGAGCAAGTCGCCAAGACGGCCGCCGCCGTGCAGATGGACCACCTCGAAAAGATGGCCGTCCTGCTGGACCGTATTCACCGCCGGGCTGCCTAATGCGCCGCAATGAAAATCTAATACGATGTTCTAATAAAAAATGAGGAGGAACCTCTAATGGCAGAAGAAGTGAAAGCGAAAGCGAAAGCACCCAAGCTGGCCGATCCGGTTGCGTCGTCAATCGATCCAGCCACTCAACAGATGATTGCTCGGGCCCAGCAATTGGGAATTGATACCGTGTTCGACCGCGCCGAGCAGATGAAACCTTGCGCTATCGGCCTGCAAGGCATTTGCTGTAAAAATTGCGCCATGGGGCCGTGCCGTCTGCCGCTGCCTAAAGGCGGTATTGAAGGCGAAGACACTCGCAAGGGGTTGTGCGGCGCCACGGCCAACACCATCGCCGCGCGTAACTTTGCCCGCATGGTGGCCGGCGGAGCGGCGGCGCACTCCGACCACGGCCGTTGCGTGGCCGAGGTGTTCATGTCGGCGGCGCGCAAGGAGAGCGATGCCTATAAAATCAAAGACACCAACAAGTTGATCTCCGTGGCCAAGGCCTTGGATGTGGATACCACCGTGGAGGTGGATGGCGCGGTTCAGGATCGCGATATTGACGAAATCGCCCTGGAAGTGGCCAAGATCGCCTTAAACGAGTGGGGCAAGGCCGAAGGCGAGTTGGTCTACCTGAAACGGGCCCCCCAGCCGTTGTATGAAAAATGGACCAAAGCCGGTGTCAAGCCGCGCAACATCGACCGAGAGATCGTCGAGATCATGCATCGCACCCACATGGGCGTTGATCAGGACTATAAAAACATCGTCAAGCAGTGCACTCGGGCCTCTCTGGCCGACGGTTGGGGCGGCTCCATGCTGGCCACCGATCTGCAGGACATCCTGTTCGGAACCCCCTACCCACTGCAGGCCGAGGCCAACCTTGGCGTGATGAAGCAAGATCATGTCAACATCATCGTGCATGGCCATGAGCCGGTGCTTTCCGAGATGATCGTGGCCATGGCTCAGAAACCCGAAATCGTTGAGTATGCCAAGTCCAAGGGCGCCAAGGGCATCCAACTCGGCGGCATTTGCTGCACGGCCAATGAGATTTTCCAGCGCCACGGCGTGCCCCAGGCCGGTACCTATCTGCAGCAGGAACTGGCTATCATCACCGGCGCCTGCGACGCCATGGTGGTGGACATCCAGTGCGTGTTTCAAAACCTGGCCAACGTGGCCAAGTGCTTTCATACCAAGCTGATCACCACGCATCCCATCGCCAAGATGGAGCAGGACAACGTGGTCCACATCGAGTTCGACGAGCATCACGCCCTTGAGGATGCGGAAAAGATCATTCGCATGGCCATTGATAACTTCGAAAATCGCGGCAGCGAGGTGATGATTCCCCAGCACAAAGCCACCGCGATCGGCGGCTTCGGCGTGGAATCCATCGAGTACCATCTGGGTGGCACCTTCCGCGGCACTTTCTACACCTTGAACGACAACATCATCAACGGCCGCATCCGCGGCGTGGCGGGTGTCGTGGGCTGCAACAATGCCCGCACGCGCCACAACGAAGCCCATATCGCCGTGGTCAAAGAACTGATTAAAAACGATGTCATCGTTCTCACCACCGGTTGCAACGGCATCGCCTGCGCCATGGAAGGCTTGCTGACTCCGGAGAGCGCCGGCGTTTACTGCGGCCCGGGTCTCAAAGAGGTATGCGAGACCGTGGGTATTCCGCCGGTTTTGCACCTGGGGTCCTGCGTGGACAACAGCCGCATCCTGCTAGCCGCCACCGAAGTGGTTAAAGCCGGTGGGTTGGGCAAGGACCTGTGCGACCTGCCGGCAGCCGGCTCGGCCCCCGAGTGGATGAGCGAGAAGGCCATCAGCATCGGTCATTATTTCGTCAGCTCCGGCGTATACACGGTCTTCGGCCTGCACCTGCCAACTTCGGGTGCGCCGGTTTTCCACGACTACCTCTCCAATGAGATGGAGAAGCAATTCGGCGGCAAGTGGGACCTGGAAGCCGATCCGATCAAGCATGCCCAATTGATGATCGCCCACATCGACAAAAAGCGCAAAGAGCTGGGCATCGACAAAGCCCGTGACCGCGTCCTCATGGATATGGCCGATCGCCAGAAACTGGAAGCTTAATTTCATCAACAATCCTCAACGAAGGAGGAATACATGTCACGACTCGTCGCATTTGCCGCCATCCAGGGCGGCTACAACATCGTCTCCAAAGTGGAAGGTAAATATAAACGCGCTCTTCAGACCTACAATGCCGATACCAAGGTGGGCTTTCCCAACACCGCTTATTTTCTGCCGGTCATTTACTCACTGCTCGGCATCAAGGTCGAAACCCTGGAAGATATGCAAAAGCCGCTGGCGTTCGCCCGCAAGCTCCTGCCGCCGCACGTTAAAGGCGCCAACCACCTGCCTTACCTGGGGCCCCTGCTGGACGCCGGCATGGCCGCCCTGTTTGCCTTTGAACTCGAAGAGGCGCTGCGCTACCTGGAAGATCCCGATTTTTATCTGCCCACCGAAGAGGTGGACGAAGAGGCCGGCAAGATTTGGCTGGGCGCCGCGGACGATACCATCATGCGTAAACGCGGCGTCGAGTTCGTCGACGGTTCGGCCCCCGGCTTTGCCGCCATCGTGGGCGCCGCCCCGGATGCCGAAACCGCCAAGATGATCGTGGAGGAGTATCAGCGCCGCAGCTTGTATATCTTTTGCGCCGCCAACCAGAATGGCACCACCGTCATCGACCAGCTTCGCGAAGCCGATGTGCAGGTGGGCTGGAACACCCGTATCATCCCCTTCGGTCCCGACATCAGTTCGGCCATATTCGCCCTTGGCTTTGCCAACCGCGCCGCCATGGCCTTCGGGGGCGTGCAGCCCGGCGACTACAATAAGATCCTCAAGTATAACAAGGATCGTATTTTCGCCTTCGTCAACGCCCTGGGCGATGTCAACGCCGAATGGGCCGCGGCAGCCGCAGGCTGTGTGAACTGGGGCTTCCCCACCATCGCCGATACTGATATTCCAGAGATTTTGCCGACCGGTATCTGTACCTACGAACATGTGGTGGCCAACATCAAGCACGACGAAATGGTACAAAAATCCGTGGAAGTGCGCGGCCTGAAAACCACGGTCAGCACCATCGACATTCCCTGCGCTTTCGGGCCGGCCTTCGAGGGCGAGCGCGTGCGCGGCGCCGATCTCCATTGCCAGTCGGGCGGCGGCAAGACCCAATGCACCGAGTT
>JABDRH010000251.1 GCA_013041835.1 Desulfatitalea sp.
GTAAGCTGCTGCGCCGTGCTGTACGACCGGATTGGCGCGGGCGGCGCGGTGGCGGTCGCGGCCGGGGGGCTATTGTCCGGCCGGGCCTGGTTGATGATCGCCGTGGCGCTTTGTTTGACGGCTGCCGGTTGGGGCGCCCGACTACGGCATCGGCCGTTGTTGACGGGCAAACGCAACATGGTACTGGTTGCCGCAGGCACCCTGCTTTGGCTGTACGCGGTGAGACAGGCGGTGCTCCATGGTGTGGCGCCCTATGTCTTCCAGGTTTTGCATCACCCGTGCCCATGGTGCTTGTTTTTGGTTGAACACGACATGATGGGTGTATTGCTCTTCGGGCCGCCGCTTTTGGTGCTGTTTGAGATCACCGCCATCCTGACAGCCTCTGTCCTGAGAGATGCATATCCCGCCTTGGCGGAACCGGCCCTTGCCAGAGTGCGCCGTGCCGGTTCTCGCCTGGTCGTGTTCATGCTCTTTTTTACCTGCGCCGCGACGGCGCCGGTTTTCAATTGGTGGGTGCGGTTCGGCGGTTGGATGGATAAATAAGGTTGACAATTTAGTAAAAAGTTACTCTTTTAGAGAGTTTGCTTGCATGTTTGATTTCCTGTCGGGGGTCCAACCCATTGGGGAGGCATGCGGCCTAAAGGGAGTGGTCTTGTTATGGAATTGTCCATCGACGAAGTGGCAAAGCGCCTCAATGTACCGCTGGAAACTGTGCAGCGGTGGGTTCGTCAGGGCAAAATCCCCATGTTGCACCAACGCGGTGAATATACGATTCGGGTGGAGATGCTCAAGCGTTGGGCGGGTGAACGCAAATTGAATGTTCGCACGACCGACACTGACACAGCATCCTCAAGCGATGGTAAAGCCGAGTTCGACGGGGTATTGCCCGCCATGCAACGCGGCGGGGTATTCTACGACCTGGCCGGCGAGACCAAGGAGCAGGTATTGCGATCGGCAGTGACCTGCATGCCTAACTTGGCGCGCATAGACCGTGCCGTCATCCTAGAAAAGCTCATCGAACGGGAGAACCTGGCCTCTACGGGCATTGGCAACGGCATCGCCTTGCCCCACCCTCGCGCCAATCCGGGCATTGGATTGGTATCACCCCAAATCAGTACGTGTTTTCTCAAACGTCCCATCGATTTTGACGCCATCGACCGACAGCCGGTAGCGGTGTTGATGGTGCTGCTCAGCAATACCACCGAGTTGCATCTGAGCCTGCTCTCCAAACTCTCCTTCTTTTTGCGCGACCGATCGTTTTGCGACCTGCTGCGCACCATACCCACCAGTGACCGACTGTTTGCGCGCATTGCCACCATGGAAGGCATAGAGCATTCAACACTTCCGAAATGATGAAACATTCAAAATACATACAGGCTGTGCAGACCAAATGGGCCATCATTCGTTCGGACGACCGCTTAATCGTCATCGCCATGGCCGGCCTGGTGGGCGCCTGCAGCGGCCTGGCGGCCGTGGCGCTGAACCGCACGCTGCATTATTTATCAGACATGTTTCAGCAGGTCCACCACCACTGGTGGGCCTTTGCCATCCCGGCCGTAGGCGCCAGCTTCTCTGCCATTTTCCTTAACCATGTCCTGCATGAACGCGCGGGTCACGGTGTTCCCGAGGTGGTCTACGCCGTATCCCGTCATGGTGGGCTGCTGCGCTTTCGATCCAGTTTTTCGCGCCTGGTTTCAAGCTGCCTGACCATCGGCAGCGGTGGTTCGGCCGGACCGGAAGCACCGGTGGTGATCAGCGGTGCGGCATTAGGTTCCAATATTGCCCGGATGTTCGCTCTGCGCGAGCGGCAACGCATTGTACTGGTAGGATGCGGCGCGGCCGGGGCGATTGCTTCCATATTCAACGCGCCCATCACCGGTTTGGTCTTTACGGTGGAGGTGATCTTGGGGCAATGGCAGGCATTTAATGTGATTCCGATCGCCATTGCCGCGGTGGCCGGTACCGAGGTTAGCCGTCTGCTGCAGGGAAACCAGATTGCTTTCGCCCATCAGCAGCATTTTGTGGTCAACATCGTGGATATTGCAGCCAGCTTCGGCGTGGTCTTCGTGGCCACGGTGGTATCGGTGCTGTTGGGCAGGCTGCTTAACGGCATGCACCACGTGGCGGAACGTACGCCGCTGCCCGGATGGGTTCGGCCGGCGGTGGGTGGTGCGGCGGTGGGCATCATCGGCCTCCAATTGCCTTTGGTGCAGGGTGAAGGCTATCACGCGATATTGGAAATGATCCAGGGGAGCTTCCACCCGGGAATTCTCCTGGCCGCTGTGGCCATTGGGGCTAAAATGGTAGCCACCGCCTTGACTTTGGGCTGGGGCGGTTCGGGCGGCATTTTCGCCCCTAGCCTGATGATCGGTGGCCTGGTCGGACTTTTTTACCACCGCGCCCTCACATGGCTCATCCCATCAGCCGCCTTGAGCAATGAGGGCTGCTTTGCGCTCCTTGGCATGGCCGGTTTGGTCGGCGGCATTTTGCAGGCACCGCTGACAGCCATCTTTTTGGTAGTCGAAATCACCGGGGGGTATGCCGTGATCTTGCCGTTGATCATCGTCTCCGCCCTGACATCCACCTTCTGCTATTATATCGAACCCGGCTCCTTCTACTTGCGCGAACTCATTGAAAAAGGGCAGTACATGCCTCCGGGCACGGATGCGCGCATCCTCTCCGATTTGACCGTAGGAGAGCTGGTGGAAACCGGACACGCACATGTTCCCGGTGATACGCTTTTAAGTGAGTTCATCGAAATACTGCAATATTCAAATCAGCACGTCTTTCCCGTCGTGGCGCGAGACACGTCACGCTATTTAGGGCTGGTGCTCATTCATCGCATCCGACCCTACCTGTTTGATCGACAGATGCGCGGCATGTTGTTCGTCGAACAAATCATGGAGCATGATGTGCCTACGGTGAAATCCGACGACGAACTGTCCCATGTGCTAGAAGTGATGGAGGATCAAGGCCTGGACGCCTTGCCGGTGGTGGAACATGATCAATTCATCGGGATGGTCTCCAAAGCCACCCTGCTGGACCGCTACCGCAAGGAGTTGATTGTACAGGCTGGAATGTGATCCCGTTGTATGGGGATTTGAGCGTATAAAGACCAAATTGTGCGAAAGGAGAAAATCATGGCCGAACGTTTGCTGCACGTATTTCGCAACACCCCCTTGGGCCGTGAAACCATTTTGCAATCGCTTTATTTTTGCAAGATGCTGGGAGTTGCGATAGAGGTATATGTGCCCGAATCGAAACAATTTGTCATGTATTTCGATCATGATATGGTTCAAGTGGATCTGGATGACTCTTATCTAACGACACCCGACAGTGCGACAACGCGCGTCCGGCAACTCGCCGCGGTGTACGGCATAACGCCGACCTTTTTCAAACCCAAGGCGTTTACAGCCTCTCAACTACCGGACATCTCCACCGCATTCAATTTCATGTGCTGCCCACGCAGTATCAGCGATCTTTCAACGAAAATCGGACTTGGCCACATCGGCCCTAAAGTGCGGCGCATCATCAGGTCTTCCCATTTTCCCGTACTGATGACCAGCAGTGTCTTCAAGGCCTGGGAGAGCATTACCGTCTTTTACGGTGGTTCCGCCAACGCCGACAAGGCGCTGCGCTGGGGATTGCACTTGAGCGGGATCACGGGAAAGCCATTGGACCTGTTCACGTATAAGGAGGGCCGCCAGGAGGCCTATTTTAAAGACCGGATGCAAGCCGCGGGCCTTTGGGATCAAGTACAACGCCGAATGCGCAGTTGGCATCAAGCCGACCAAGGCGTTTTTGAAGAACATCTGTTCCACGTTCCCCACGATGCCCTGATCGTAGTGGGCGCTTATGGCCACAGCCTGATCAAGGAGGTGCTGTTTGGCAGCAAAATGGAGGCGATCCAATCATGGATGCCCAATATCATGCTGTTGGTGGGGCCCAATTGCATGGTAGGCCGGTGACAGGCCCGTTGGAGTTCGACTGGCCAGGCTTTTCGTTCACCCTTCGGGTGCGGCAAAGAGATAATCCCCCCCCAAAAGTTCCCTTTTTCATATGAACTTTCATCCTCCTCTTTTACGACGACCTGTCAGGACGCCCGACCGCGGCGTCTCTGGTTCTTGACCGACAAGCAAAACATGTTTCCGGTTGCTGCAGCCCCTTTGCTTTTGCTGCATGCGGCAAGGCAGGCGCTTCATAATGACACATCGCCTGTAACGGTGTAACATGCAAGTGTAACATCAACCCCTGGTCGAGGCCATCAAAGACGCTGCCGCATCATGTTTTCCAAAAATGCAAACCAAAGATAATTCAACCGGTTAACCGCTATGAGTTTTACGGCAAAGCGGTGGAGTTGGTCACCGGACTTGACGGCAACGACGGCATCATGCAGGTAACGACCAGCAAGAAAGGGATAGATGCGAGCGATAAGCGCGACGATCCAGACGTTCGCAGAAGGCTCGGGAATGCATTGCTCATCGTTTTGGCGGTCACGGCCGAGCTCGATGACCAATACATGCTTCGCATGATGCTAACGACGCCCACCGAGACGAAACCCGACGAAAATGGGTCCTATTTGATGTCGGCGGAAAGGGCCGCCATGCTTCTCCAACCCGAATCGTCCGTATGGAGCGATGAAGAGAGACTCGTTCTCCAATTTACCTATGCGGTGATGCGCAAGGAAATGACCGATGACCTTTGGAATCGCGCCTCAGAAGCTTGGGGGCCGAAGGAGACCATGCGATATATCCAATGGATTGGGATCTATATCTACATGGAGCTTTTCATGTCCGCGCTGTATCGTCGCCAAATATGGTGAGAAGGAGCAGTATTTACAACCACCATTGGAGAGAACATAAGGATGATATCAACACACGCGGATGTCGTACAGGAGGCCTCCAAGGCTTGAACATACCTCGCGGAAACAACAAGCAGCCGGCCGCCCGGCCGAGTTATTCGGCCGGGCATGCCGCCAAATAGCGCGGTCACTGGTACATATCGGCCAACATGTCCCGCAATGCGGCTTCCCAGGGCCGGCGGGGCGTGCCGAAACAATCATCAAAGCTGGAACAGTCCAGCACCGAGTAAGGCGGACGGGGTGCCGCGGTGGGGT
>JABDRH010000253.1 GCA_013041835.1 Desulfatitalea sp.
AAACGGTCGTCTATATACTTGACAAATGGTGAACATATTTATATACATTAACAAAAATTCTTGATCATGGTGTTCAATTCGCTTTTTTTCATTGTCAGCAACTTTCCAATACCAGTTAGTATTTCCATGGTTTTGGGTCTATGTCAATGAGTTTATTACTAATACATCGCTTATGAGACTTGGAGGTCATATGGGTGGTAGGACCATCGTAAAAGGAGCAAACACAAAGTGACGAGTTGCGGATGGATCAGTGCCTGGAATTTCCGGAAAACCAAAGCGGTTGGATCAGGTTCACGACGTTATCCGACTTAAATACTATAGTAATCGCACTGGGCGGTCCTGCGTTGACTGGGTAAAGCGATATGCCTATTCAATGGAATGAAAGACGCCGCTGACCTGAAGGGACATCATGCGACTGAATGCTTGGCTGATTTGGCTGTTCGGAAAAATGTGAACTGCACCACTCAGAATCAGGACCGGAATTTTTACATTGAAGCTTGACGATTAGTAATTAATCGATTACAAAGGGGCTTTACTGAGCGGCAACGCTATCTCGACTGCACGTGGCTGATATACCCATCGCCATCATCTCCCCACTCATAATTATCATACCGAGCAAACGCACGCGCATGGAAAGGGACCATTTTCAATGCCGTACATTTCCTTGTCGATGGCTGAATTGGACAAGAGACGTTCCGAAGAGACCGCCAACCACGATGATGACAAGGCCCGGCGCAAACAGAAGAAGATTTTCCGCCATCCGGTTCGAAACCGGATCATCGGCATCTTGAGAGACGGGGTTGCGCTGACCCAGCAGGAACTGGGCAAGGCGTTGTCCATGTCCAACGCGGCGGTTCACTATCATGTCAAATTGCTGATCGACGTCGGTATCGTGAAATTGCACAGCACGCGCATGGGACCCAACGGCATCCAGGAAAAATTGTACACCGTCTGTGTGGAACAGTGGCCCGGCGTGTCCATGGATGACCTGGATTTTTATCTGAAATATACGGTTTCGTGGATGAATGAAAGGCATCGTGAAGGGTTGAATATCCTGGAGTCCGAAGATTTCCACATGCCCTTTATCACCGGTAGTTATTCCGCACGGGCCTCATTGGAAGAGATCAAGCGTTTCAAGCGGCGGATTGAAGAGGTGTTCAACGAATTTTTCGAGCAGTGCGAGGCATCGGAACCCGGCGAATCAGTGCCCTTTGCCGTGACGTTCGCGCTGCTGCCTTCACGGGAAAAAAATGACGGCGATGGTCGTCATGTCCTCGAATTCGAACCGAAATAGTCCCAAATGCTGCAAAAGCCGGAGGGCGTTAGGGATGAGGAATAAACAAATGTACCGATTTTGCGCAGGACTTGGATTCGTTTTTAAAGGCGCCTCAATGGGTGCATACTTATTGTATGTGCCCATTGAGGCAACACCGAAAAGGAATTCAAAGACAAGCACAATCGGTACATTTGTTTTTTCTTCATCCCTAAGATCCGGCGTTGCCAAGGGTTCGCAGTAGATCACTACGGCTTCACCCTTGGCGCCTTGACTCTGAAGCCCTCCGGCTTTTGCAACATTGGGGTAGTGTCGATGCTCATAATCGTTTCAAGGTAAATCAATGAGGCGAACGTCCGGTCAAGAGGATGCTGTCGGCAAGAGCCCTTTTGTTGAACAGGGCAATCTCTTCCCTGATAAAGCGCTGTTTACCTTCCATCAGGAGAATAAGTCGCCGGAGCGCCTTTCGGGGCATGAATTCAATCAGAAGGTCTTCGCCCTGGGCGGTGTGCTTCAGCAGGCGCTCGCCCCCCACGAAAGCGTGTTGCTGCTATTGCCCCAGGGGCTTGATTTTATCTACAGCCTCATCGCCTGCTGGTTCGCCAATGTCGTCGCCGTGCCGTTTGCGCTCACCGATTTGTCGGCGCCGGAGCGCATGGCCGAAAAAGTGCTCGCCCTGGTGTCGGATTGCCAGGCCGCGTGCATTCTGACGGACAAGGCGGTTTCCGACGCGCTTGGATCAATGCCGGCGTTTCAATCGGTTCCATGGATGGATGTAAAGGCGGCCTCGGCCGGCGCTGTCGCCGGGACCCGCGCGAGGCCTCAAGCGCCCGGGGATACGGCGCTTTTGCTCTACACTTCGGGTTCCACGTCGCGTCCCAAAGCGGTGATGCTCAGTCATGCCAATCTGATCGCCCAGGCGCGCATGGCGGCGGCACAGTGGCGCATCGATGATCAAAGCCGCATCGTATCCTGGGCGCCGTTGTATCACAGCTTCGGGTTGATCGTGGGGCTGTTGGCGCCGTTGATCAAGGGCGCCGCCGGCACGCTGATGCCGCCCGGTGATTTTATCAAGAATCCGGAAACCTGGTTGCGCCGGCTCGATCAGTATGCGGCGACACATACCGGGGCGCCCAATTTCGCGCTGGATTTGTGCTGCGCGGCCATTGATCCGGCGCAAGTCGGCGGTTTGTCGGTGGGGGCCCTCGAGGCGATCATCTGCGGCGGGGAGCCGATTCGCAAGCAGACCTGGGAGACCTTTGTCCGAACGTTCGGCCATATCGGCTTCAGGGAAACCCAATTTTGTCCCAACTTCGGTTTGTCGGAAACCGGTTCGGTGGCATTCAAGCAAGCGGGCCGCCCGCCACGGTTTTTATTCCTGGATGCCGCGGGACTGGCCGATCGGCGCGTCATCGTTTCCCCTAAGGCGAAAAACAGCCGTTGCGTGACAAGCTGCGGCGAAATCGGCCAAGGCATTCGCGCGCTCGCCGTTCATCCGGATACGTGCGTGCCCTGCGGGCCTTCGCGGATCGGCGAGATCTGGGTCAAGTCGCCTGGCGTGGCGTCGGGCTACCTGAACTGCGCGGCGGAATCCGCGCAAATCTTTTCGGGAATCCTTGCCGGCACCAAGGAGAATGGATTTTTCCGCACCGGGGATCTTGGATTCATCCAAGACAGTCATCTGTACATCATCGGCCGTGAAAAAGAGATGATCGTGATCGCGGGGAAGAACTATCACCCGGTGGATATCGAATGGACCATCAGGGAAATGTCTTCCGATTCAAATCTGCCGGTTGCCGTCATATCCCGGCGGATCGACGGCCAGGAGCGCGTTATTGTCGTTCAGGAAGTTGATGAGACGCTGGATGCGGCGGCTTTCGGGAAGATCGCCCGGCGGATCCGCGGTTGCGTGTCTGAACGCCATGGTCTTGCGCTTGATGAAGTCATCCTGGTGCCTGAAAAAAGTATTCCTAAATCCGGCGGCGGCAAAATACAAAGACGATGGTGCCGGCAGGCTTACGAGGATAAGCGGCTTAAGATTCTTCATGCATGCCGGCAAAACGATCCAGCGGCCCGGAGCGAAGCCGGCCGGCCGCCTGCCGGTATCGCGGCGGTTTTGAAGGACCGTGCTTTTCTCCCTGAATGCCCCGCCGCCGGACAGCTCGATACCGATACGCGGTTCGCCGAGCTGGGCCTGAGTTCGCTTCAATACATGCGCATCGCCGGGCGGATCGAGGCGCTTTTCGATATTCGCTTCTCACCGGTCATGTTTTTCAAATACCGGCGTTTCGGCCAATTGGCGCGGTACATTGCCGGGCTAACCGCCAAACAGGACGACGGCCGCGCAGGCAGGCCGCCCGGAGAATTCATGGGGTTTCCCGATGCCGGTCGCCGGGCCGCCGTGCCCAACGATGTGGCGATCATCGGCATCGCCTGCAACTTTCCCGGCGGCGCCCGGGATGCTGAAACGTTCTGGGAGAATATCATAGCGGGTAAAGACGCCGTTGCGTCGATTGCCCAAAGCCGTCCCGGAATTTTACAGGATGCCCGGCGCTACGGGGCCGCCGTTGGGCGGGGGTTTCCGGAATGGGGCGGTTTTATCGATGGGGCCGATACCTTCGACGCTGATTTTTTCGGCATCTCGCCGCTGGAAGCCGAGAGCATGGACCCGCAGCAGCGCAAGCTGTTGGAACTGGTCTGGGAGGTCATGGAGCGCAGCGGTTATCCCGCCCGCGGCATGGCGGGCGAAAAGATCGGTGTTTTCGTGGGCGCCCACAACACTGATTACGCGGAGCTGGTCCACCGGCATCCCGGGTTGGTGGAGGTTTATGGGGCGTTCCTGGATTCGGGCCTGCACATGAGCCTGCTGCCCCACCGGGTTTCACGGATGTTCGATTTCCGGGGACCCAGCGAGTTGATCAATTCGGCCTGCTCCAGTTCCCTGGTGGCGGTGCATCACGCGGCGGCATCCGTGCGCAACGGGCAAAGCCGCTTGGCCATTGCCTGCGGGATCAATCTCATGTTCACATCGCGGGTCTACCTGATGGCCCTTAAAGCCGGCATGCTGGCCCGGGATGGCCGCTGCAAAACGTTTGACGCGGCGGCCGATGGTTTTGCGCGGGCCGAAGGATACGGGGCGGTCGTGATCAAGCCGCTGCATCGGGCGGTGCGCGACAATGACACGATTTACGGCATTATCAAGGGCTCGGCCATCAATCATGACGGGCAGTCCAATTCGCTTCGCGCCCCCAATCTCGTGGGTCAGAAGTCCCTGATTCAAGACGCCTGGCGGGCAGCCGGCATTTCGCCTGAAACCATCGGCTACATCGAGACCCACGGTACCGGGACCGGCCTGGGAGACCCGGTTGAAATCCAGGCGTTGCTGGAAGCGTACCGGGAGACGGCGCCCGATCCGCCGGCGGCGTTTTGCGGTCTGGGATCGGTCAAAACGCATATGGGCCATGCCGAGTCCGCCGCCGGGATGGCGGGATTGATCCAGGTTTTGATGGCCTTGAAGCATCGAACCCTGCCCGGAATGCTGCATTTCAAGGAACCCAATCCCTGGATTCGGTTATCCCCGGGGCCGTTTTTCATCTCGGCGCGAAAACGGGAATGGCGCCGGTTGAGCCGCCCGGACGGATCGGAAATGCCCCGCAGGGCAGGGGTCAGTTCATTTGGATTCGGCGGCGCCAATGCCCATGTGATTGTCGAGGAATATACTGCCTGTGAGGCGGTGAAATCGGCCCCGGCGGAAGAAGATGTTTCCGCCGTCATCGTTCTATCCGCGATGAACAAGGCGGGGTTGCGGGCATATGCCGATAGGCTGCGCAGCTATGTGTCCAAGTTCGGCAGATCCGTCCGGCTGCGCGATTTGGCGTATACCCTGCAGGTGGGCCGGGAGGCCATGGCGGCGCGCGCCGCTTTCAGGGTCAACGATCTTTCCGAATTGAACGCCCAACTCGGCAGGTTGGCGCAAAATGGCGGTTCGCCCGCGCCCCTTGGCGCGGCCGGACCGGAGAACCGGGCAGTACAAGCCGCGCGGTCCTGGCTGCAAGGGCGGCCGGTGGACTGGGCGGCGCTTTACGCTTCTCCGAAACCCCGCCGCATCGATTTGCCCGCTTAT